>JAEMGR010000031.1 GCA_016458225.1 Myxococcaceae bacterium JPH2
AAGTTCGTCTACATCCTGCTCAAGGAAGCGCAGGACTTCTTCAACGTGAAGGGCGCCACGGGCATCGAGCTGAAGGTGGCGGACATCGACGACGCGCGCCGCATCTCCAACCAGGTGGTCAAGGTGCTGGGCGGCTATCCCTACCGCGCCCGCGACTGGGGCGAGATGAACAAGAACCTCTTCTCCGCGCTGCGGCTGGAGAAGCTGGTGATGGGCATCATCCTCTCCATCATCATCGTCGTGGCCGCCGGCCTCATCGTGGCCACGGTCATCATGCTGGTGCTGGAGAAGCGCAAGGAGATCTCCGTCCTCAAGGCGCTCGGCGTCCCGGACGGCGGCATCGTGAAGATCTTCCTCGCGGAGGGACTGCAGATCGGCGTGGCGGGCGGCCTGCTGGGCCTGTTCTCCGGCCTCTCCTGGTGCGTCTTCATCGAGAAGGTCGGTATCAAACTGGACCCCGAGGTGTATTACATCCCGGCCCTTCCAGTGCGCATCGAACCGGTCCAGACGGCGCTCGCGGTGGTCATCGCGGTGCTCGTCACGTACCTGGCCTCCATCTACCCGGCGCTCAAGGCGAGCAGCGTGGAGCCGGTGGAAGGACTGAAGGCGGAGTAGCCATGGCCCTCTTGTCCATCCGCAACGTCTTCAAGAGCTACTTCCTGCATGGCAAGCGCATCGACGTGCTGCGCGGTGTGTCGCTCGACATCGAGCGCGGCTCGCTGGTGTCCATGATTGGCGCGTCCGGCGCGGGCAAGAGCACCTTCCTGCACGTGCTGGGCACGCTGGATGCCCCCGCGGCGGGCGAGGTGTTCTTCGATGGACGCTCCGTGTTCGCCATGAACGACGCGGAGATCGCCGAGTTCCGCAACCACTCCATCGGCTTCGTCTTCCAGAGCCACTACCTGCTGCCGGAGTTCACCGCGCTGGAGAACGTGGCCATGCCCGCGCTCATCCAGCGCCGGGACCGCGCCGGTGCCTACACCTACGCGCGCGAGCTGCTGGAGCGCGTGGGCCTGGGCGCTCGGGTGGACCATCGGCCAGGGGAGCTGTCCGGAGGCGAGGCCCAGCGCGTGGCCCTGGCGCGCGCGCTCGTCCTGAAGCCCGCCCTCCTGCTCGCCGATGAGCCCACGGGAAACCTGGACCCGACCACCGGCGAGGGGATTCACCAGCTCTTGCGGGAAGTGAACCGCGACCTGGGCATCACCGCTGTCGTGGTGACCCACAATGAGACGCTCGCCCGCTCCATGCCCCGCCGCTTGCGGCTGGCTGGCGGCCAGGTGTCGGAGGCCTGATGCCTGCACGCTTTTGGATTGAGGGGCGCTCCCCCCATCCCGTACATTGCCCCGCCTTTCTCTGGCCGGACTGCACTTGAGGCTCCCCGTTCTGCGCAAGTCACTGCTCCCGCTCCTGGCGGCCACCTGGTGGACGCTGGCGCCCGCGCTCGTCCGCGCTCAGGTGGACGCGGGTACGCCCGCTCCGTCTCCGTCCTCCGTCGCGCCCGCCACTCCCGGGGCCGCGTCCGATGTTCCCGTCGTCGAGGCCCCCAGCGCCGACGATGAGTCCCATCCCGACCGCGTCTTCGAGGTGCGCGTGGAGGGGAACCGGCGCGTCGAGTCCGAGGCGGTCCGCCGCGCGCTGCGCACGCGTGTCGGTGACACGTTCAATCCGCAGCTCACCCAGGACGACCTGCGCGCCGTGTGGGCGCTGGGCTACTTCACCGACGTGCAGCTCCTGGTGCAGCGGCTGCCCAAGGGCATCGCGTACGTGGTGCGCGTGGCCGAGCGGCCCATCATCAAGGCGGTCCAGCTCCAGGGGAACGAGGAGCTGAGCCAGGAGGACCTGAAGGAGCAGATCGACGTCAAGGCCAACACCATCCTGGACCTGGAAACGGTTCGCGCGACCCAGAAGAAGATCCAGGAGAAGTACGTCGAGAAGGGCTACTTCCTGGCCGAGGTCCGCCACCGCCTGGAGCCCGTGGAGAACGGCGCCGCGGTCAACGTGGTGTTCCTCATCGACGAGCACTCGAAGGTGATGGTCAAGCAGATCACCTTCGTGGGCGCGGAGAAGGTGTCCGCCGCGGTGCTCAAGGAGACGATGATCACCAAGGAGGGGGGCTACTTCTCCTTCGTGACGGGCGAGGGCACCTACCGCGAGGAGGCCTTCCAGCGCGACCTGGCGGTCATGCAGGTGGCCTACTACGACCGCGGCTTCATCAACGTCCGCATCGACAAGCCGACCATCCAGCTGTCCGCGGACAAGCGCTACATCTACATCTCCATCCACATCGTGGAAGGAGAGGCCTACGACATCGGGAAGATCGACTTCTCGGGTGACCTGGAGGTCTCCAAGGAGCAGCTGTCGCGGCTGATGACGTCGCACTCGGCCGAGCGCTTCAACCGGTCGCAGCTCTCCAAGGACATCCAGTCCATCTCGGACGTCTATTACGACCGCGGCTACGCCTACGCGAACATCAACCCCGTCACCTCGGTCAACGCGGACAACCGCACGGTGGACCTCACCTTCGACGTGCAGAAGGGGCCGCAGGTCACCATCGAGCGCATCGACCTGGTGGGCAACTCCAAGACGCGCGACAAGGTCATCCGCCGCGAGCTGCGCGTCTACGAAGGCGAGCTGTACAACGGCAGCGGCGTGCGTCGCAGCCGCGAGCGCGTCACCGCCCTCGGCTTCTTCGAGACGGTGGAGATCACCCAGCACCCGGGCAGCGCGGACAACACCATCGTCCTCCAGGTGGAGGTGAAGGAGAAGGCGACCGGCACGTTCCAGATCGGCCTGGGCTTCTCCAACGTGGAGAACTTCATCTTCACGGCGCAGGTGTCCCAGAACAACTTCCTGGGCTGGGGCCAGAGCGTGTCCGCGTCGGCGCAGATCTCCGGCCTGCGCTCGCTCGTGCAGCTGTCGTTCTACGACCCGTACTTCCTGGACACCAACTACCTCCTGTCCGTGGAAGCGTTCCGCATCCAGGCGGACTACGAGGGCTTCATCCGCAACTCGACGGGTGGCACGGTCTCCATCGGCTACCAGTTCATCGACGACCTGCTCGGCACCATCGGCTACACGCGGGAGTGGGTGACGGTGGAGGCGGGCCAGAACATCGGCTCGGTGCTGCTGGCCAACCAGTTCCAGTCCGGCGTGACGAGCGCGGCGCGCCTGTCGCTCTCGTTCGATCGCCGCGACAACCGCCTGTTCCCGTCGCGCGGCTTCATCCACTACGCCGCAGTGGAGTTCGCCCCGGACTTCCTGGGCGGCAGCTTCCTGTTCAACCGGTACACGGCCTACTCGCGCCTGTACTTCCCGATGCCGCTGGGCCTGGTCTTCAAGACCAACGCCACGCTGGGCTACATCCAGCAGCTCAACGCCAACAAGCCGCTGCCCATCAGCGAGCTCTACTACGTGGGCGGCATCAACTCGGTTCGCGGCTACTTCCTGCGCAGCATCAGCCCCACGCAGCTGGTGCCCCGCGCGGACAACCCGGACGCCAACGTCACCGAGTTCCGAGTGGGCGGCAACAAGCAGCTCATCTTCAACTTCGAGCTGGAGTTCCCCATCTTCGAGAAGGCGGGCCTGCGCGGCGTGGTGTTCTACGACGCGGGCAACTCGTTCGGCATCCACGAGAACTTCTTCCAGGACAAGCAGGACAAGCTCCCGCTGGGCCTGTTCCACTCGGTGGGCTTCGGCTTCCGGTGGTTCTCGCCCATCGGCCCTCTGCGCTTCGAGTGGGGCATCCCGCTCACCAAGCGGCCTGAGGACGATCCCATCCTGTTCGAGTTCACCATCGGTAACTTCTTCTGATAGGCCTTGTGCCCTGGCGTTCCGGCCAGCCTGCCCGGACGTGGATTGAACACGTCCGGGAACCACCCGTCGGAGCCTGTACACCTTCCCCGAGGAGTCGTTGAACATGTCGCTTCGAAGCCTTCTGGCGGCCTTCGCCGCTGTCCTGTCCCTTGCCCTGCCGGCCGCCGCGTCGGCCGCTGACCTGAAGCTGGCCTACGTCGACCTGCAGCGCGTGCTGCTCGAGGTGGACGATGGCAAGGCCGCCAAGGTCAGCCTCCAGAAGTGGCTGGATGATCGCCAGAAGGAGATCGACCGCGAGCAGGAGGCGCTGCGCAAGGAGAAGGACGTCCTCGACAAGCAGTCCAGCGCCCTGTCCGAGGAGACCCGCGCCCAGAAGGCCATGGAGCTGCAGAAGAAGGTGATGGAGCTGGCGCAGAAGTACGAGCGCAGCCGCGCGGAGGCCGCCAACAAGGAGCGGCAGGCGATGGAGCCCATCGTCAACCGCATCGATCAGATCATCGCGAACATCGCCGAGCGGGACGGGCTGAGCTTCGTGCTGGACAAGCGTGACTCGGGCATCGTGTTCGCCCTGTCCCAGTACGACATCTCCAACGAGGTGATCCGCAACTACAACACCGCCTCCAAGAAGACGGCGCCGGCGGCGAAGGATGCCCCGGTGAAGAAGTAGGCGGTTCCGAGCGTGCAGCCCATGTCTGCTTCGCGCCCGCTCGGGGAGCTTGCCGCCCACTTGGGGGGGGAGCTCCTCGGCGACCCTGCTGTGCTCATCCATGGCCTCAACGGGCTCGAAGAGGCTGGGCCCGGCGAGGTGTCCTTCTACGGAAACCCGCGCTACCGCCGGCAGTTCGAGTCCACCCGGGCCTCGGCGGTGCTGGTGGGGTTGGATGCTCCCGCGCGCCAGGGCGTGTCCCTGGTCCGGGTGGCCAATCCGCACCTGGCCTACGCGCGGCTCTTGCGCCTGTTCCACCCCGTGGCGCGTCCCGCCGCGGGAGTGCGACCCGGCGCGCACGTCCACCCCGAGGCGAGCGTCCACCCCGAGGCCACGGTGATGCCGGGCGCGGTGGTGGAGTCCGGTGCGCAAATTGGCGCCCGCTCGGTGTTGTATTCCGGGGCGTACGTCGGGGCGCACGCCCGGGTGGGGGAGGACTGTGTCCTGTACCCCAATGTCACGGTGCGTGAGCAGTGCGTGGTCGGCTCGCGTGTCATCCTCCACGCCTCGTGCGTGGTGGGCGCGGATGGCTTTGGCTTTGCCTTCAACCCCGAGGGGGAAGAGGGGCCGGAGCACTTCAAGATTCCCCAAGTGGGCATCGTCCGCATCGAGGATGACGTGGAGGTCGGTGCCTGCACGTGCATCGATCGCGCGACCGTGGGCGAAACGGTCATCGGGCGTGGGACGAAGCTCGACAACCTGGTGCAGATCGCTCACAACGTGCGCGTGGGCCCGCTGTCGCTCATCTGTGCGCAGGCGGGCGTGTCCGGTTCCGCGGAAGTGGGGGCGGGCGTGGTGCTCGCGGGGCAGGTGGGCGTGGTGGGGCACATCCGAGTGGGTGACCTCGCGAAGGTGGGCGCCCAGTCCGGCGTGGCCCATGACGTGGAAGACGGACAGGTCGTCAGTGGCAGTCCCGCCGTGCCGCACCGCGAGTGGCTGCGCGCCAGCGCCGCGGTGGGACAGCTGGCGGACGTGCTCAAGGAAGTGCGCACCCTGCGCCGCAGGGTGGAGATGCTCGAGAAGGAGAAGGGCGGATGATGGACATTGGAGAGATCCAGAGCCTGCTGCCGCACCGCTACCCGTTCCTCTTGGTGGACCGGGTGGTCGAGTTCGAGCCGGGCCAGAAGCTGACGGCCTTCAAGAACGTCACCATCAACGAGCCCTTCTTCAACGGCCACTTCCCGGGCCACCCGGTGATGCCGGGCGTGCTCATCCTGGAGGCCATGGCGCAGGCCACGGCCATCCTGGCGTACAAGAGCGAGGGCATGGACCCCACCCGTCAGGTGACCTACCTGATGGGCATCGACGGCGCGCGGTTCCGCAAGCCGGTGATTCCCGGGGACCGGCT
The DNA here is from genome assembly GCA_016458225.1 of Myxococcaceae bacterium JPH2. NCBI lineage: Bacteria > Pseudomonadati > Myxococcota > Myxococcia > Myxococcales > Myxococcaceae > Myxococcaceae bacterium JPH2. The sequence goes on from JAEMGR010000031.1 coordinate 5,868, forward strand.
CGAACTCGTCATTGAAGTGGTGCGCCACAAGGGCGCTGTCTGGAAGACGCGGGGCACGGCCCACGTGGACGGCGCGAAGGTGGCCGAGGGTGAGTTCCTCGCCACGGTGGTGGAAAAGGATCCCGACGCGAAGGCCTCCGGGGCCGAGGCGTCCTGAGCGTCGTCGGCACGCGAGCAAGAGGAGACGTCATGGCTCAGGTTCACCCCTCCGCGCAGGTTCACCCCGACGCCCGGCTGCACGAGACGGTGGTAGTGGGGCCGTTCAGTGTCATCGGACCCCAGGTGACCATTGGCGCGGGTTCTCGCGTGGGACCCCACGTCGTCATCGAGGGGCGCACGACCCTGGGTGAGCGCAACCACATCTTCCAGTTCGCCTCGGTGGGCGCGGCGCCGCAGGACCTCAAGTACGCGGGCGAGGACACCGAGCTCATCCTCGGGGACGACAACCAGATTCGCGAGTTCGTCACGCTCAACCTGGGCACGGCGGGCGGCGGCGGGGCCACGCGCATTGGCCACCGCAACCTCTTCCTGGCCAACAGCCACGTGGCGCATGACTGCGTGGTGGGTGACGAGTGCCTCTTGGCCAACGGCTCGGCGCTCGCCGGGCACGTGACGGTGGGCGACTCGGTGAAGATCTCCGGGCTGGTGGCGGTGCACCAGTTCACCCGGCTGGGGCGCCACTCGTTCGTCTCCGGTGGCTCCATGGTGACCATGGACGTGCCCCCGTACTGCACGGTGCAGGGCGACCGCGCGGCGCTGGTGGGGCTCAACACCGTGGGCCTGGAGCGCGCGGGCTTCACCGAGGAGCAGCTCTCCCGCGTGAAGGAGGCCTACCGCATCCTGTTCCGCTCCAAGCTGGGGCTGCAGGAGGCGCTGGCGCAGCTTCGCGCGGAGCTCTCGGGGCACCCGGAAGTCGACCACCTCATCGAGTTCGTGGCGCAGAGCAAGCGCGGACTGACGCGCTAGGCGCGCGCATGGGAGGGGCGGTGGAGCGAATCGGGCTCATCGCGGGCAACGGCCAGCTCCCCTTCCTCTTCGCGCGGGCGGCCCGAGCGCGGGGGCAGGAAGTGGTGGCCGTGGCGCACCGGGGAGAGACGGACCCGGCGCTGGCCTCCGAGGTCGACCAGCTCACCTGGGTTCGGGTGGGGCAGGTGGACCGCATCCAGAAGGCCTTCCTGGGCGCGGGCGTGAAGCAGGCCGCCATGGCGGGCGGCATTGGCCGCGTTCGTGCGCTGTCCGACGCGCGGCCCGACCTGGGCGCGGTGCGCATCATCTCGCGGCTGCGCAGCTTCCGGGATGACGCCCTCTTGCGCGCGGTGGCGGCGGACTTCGAGTCGCGCGGCATCACCATCATCGCGCCCACGGACTACCTGGGCGAGGTGCTGTGCCCCGAGGGACACCTGGCCGGCCCGCGCCTGCATCCCGCGCAGGAGACGGACGTGGCGCTGGGGCGCGAGGTGGCGGTGCTGCTGGGGCAGGCGGACGTGGGCCAGACGGTGGTGGTGCGCAATGGCCACGTGCTCGCGCTGGAGGCGGTGGAGGGCACGGACGAGACCATCCGTCGCGGCGCGAAGCTGGGCGGCAAGGGCGCCGTGGTGGTGAAGCGCTGCAAGCCCCAGCAGGACCTGCGCTTCGACCTGCCGGCGGTGGGGCCTCGCACGCTGGAGGTGATGGAGGAAGTGGGCGCCACGGTGCTGGCCCTGGAGGTGGGGCGCACGGTGTTGCTGGACGCGCCCGCGCTGTTCGCCGGCGCCCAGGCGCGCGGCATCACGCTGGTGGGCGTGCGCTGACGTCCCACGGGCGGCTTGGTTCCCCGGCCGCCCGGGTGGTGCGAGGCGCTGTCGCTGGCATTCCCCGGGTGTGGATGTCGGGCCGCTCACCGTCGTGCGCGCGGAGCGTTCCGCGCCCCGAGGCTTCGGCCTAGCCTGTCGGGAATCGCTCCTGCCGGGCTGGGGTTGCACCGCCACCCTGCCCGCGACACCCCGGTGCCGCCGCGCATGAATGCCCGTCTCCTGCTCCGCTGCCTTGTCCTGCTGTGCCTTCCTTTCCCCGCGTTCGCCGACGCCATTCGGGTCTCCCTGGAGGCTCGCGCCGCGCGAGGGGAGGGGACACCGACGCTGCTCGTGCACATCCTCGAACCCATCGAGGGATTCCAAGTGACGCTCAAGCGTGGCGACGGCCAAGCGATGGACGTGAAGGGCGGCGGAAAGCCGGGCGTGACGCGCCGCATCCCCCTCCCGCAGCCGGACGGACGCTTTCACTACGAAGGGGCGCTGACGGTGCGCTTCTCGGACGCGGAGCCCGCCACGCTGCCCCTGGCCTTCGACACGGAGCTGTTCGGCCCGCTGCGCCTGGAGGTGCGCAAGGAGGATGTGGACGTGGCCGCGCGGCGGCTGCGCTTCACGCTCTCGCGCCCGGCGGGGAAGACCGAGGTGGTGGTGCTGATGGACACCGGCAAGAAGGCGTTCGAGGGCGAGGTGGACTTCCACGGCGCCGCCGCGGGCTCTCCGCTGGAGGTGACCTGGCCGGCGGCGGAGGGCCGGGTGATGAAGGTGGCCCTCAAGGCCTTCGATACCTCGGACTTCTACACCGGGGTGGATGTGTTCCCGTGGCAGGTGGACATCCCCCACGAGGAAGTGGGCTTTGCTTCCAACCGCGCGGAAGTCCCCGCGGACGAGCGGGCGAAGCTCGACACCTCCTACGGTCTCATCCGGGACGCGCTGGCGAAGTACGGGCGCTTCGCGGCGCTGCGGCTCTACGTCGTGGGGCACACCGACACCGTGGGCGGCGCGGACGACAACCGCGCGCTGTCCTTGCGGCGGGCGCGCAGCCTGGCGGCGGCGTTCCGACAGCGGGGCCTGCGGGTGCCCGTGTTCTACGAGGGGTTCGGCGAGCAGTCGCTGGCCGTGCCCACCCCCGACGAGACGGCGGAGGCTCGCAACCGTCGCGCCGAGTACATCATCGCGGTGGAGGAGCCGTCGCTGAAGGACGCGCCCTTCACCCCCAGGTGGCACCCACTGTGAGGTGAGACGCATGCGAACGACAGGCTCCCGTCCCTACCGCAAGATGCTGGGCACGCTCTCGCTGGGGCTCCTGGCCCTCGGCGGCTGTGCGCGCACGCTGCCGTTCGCTCCGCGTCGGGAGGTGGAGGCCAACAAGTGCGAGCTGGTGCAGACGGTGATGCACCAGCCCTCGCCGTCGCTCGCCGCGCAGCAGATTGTCTCCGAGGGACGCGCCGGGCAGGTGCCCGTGGTCGTCTACGTGCGCCACCCGGACCAGGCCATGCTGGAGCGCTTCTTCCAGGGCGAGCCCCAGTGCGGTGACCCGACGTTCAAGGTGGTGCAGGAGAACGTCGTCGACGCGGTGGTGGTGTACCTGCAGGAAGTGCAGGGCGGCTATGCCTACGACGCGCGCCGCGCCAGCCCCGAGCAACTCACCGCGGAAGCGCGCCAGCCCCAGGGGACGCTCCATCGCCGGGGGGCCGCGTGGGTGTCGGTGAACTGAAGCGCGGCTAGCGCATCAGGTCCTTGGCGCCATCCGCGATGAACTGCACGGCGATGGCGGCCAGGATGAGTCCGGACACGCGCTCCAGGATGGCGACGCCCGACTGGCGCAGCACGCGCTGCACCAGGCTGGAGGCCCCCAGGATGAAGTAGCAGGACACGAACGTCAGCACGATGGCGGCCAGCACGGGAATCATCGTGCGAAAGGACGAGCCGCCCTTCGCCATCAGCACCATCGCGGTGGCGATGGCACCCGGGCCCGCCAGGAGCGGGATGGCGAGGGGGACGATGGCGATGTCCTCCTTCACGGCGCCTTCCTGCTCTTCCGTCGGGCTGGTGCGCGTGGCGGCCGGCCGCGCGCGCAGCATGTCCAGCGCGGTCATCAAAAGCAGGATGCCGCCCGCCACCCGGAAGGCGCCCAGCGACACGCCGAACACCTTGAAGATGATGCTGCCGAAGAGGGCGAAGAACAGCATCAGCCCGCACGCCACCAGGCAGGCGCGCAGGGCGGTGCGGCGAATCTTGTCGCGCGAGTCTCCCGCCGTCATCGCCAGGAAGAGCGGGACGACGCCAATGGGGTCCACCACGAAGAAGACGGCGGACAGGGAGACGAGGAAGAGCGACAGGGAGCTGGACATGACGGAACGGCCGGTTCGGGGCTACACGGTGAAGCGCAGCTTCCACACCATGCCGAGCGCCTCGAGGAAAATCTTCTTGTTCATCTTCGAGTGACCGACACGTCGGTCCTCGAACACGATGGGGACCTCGCGCACGGTGAAGCCCTTGCGCAAAGTGCGATACGTCAGTTCGATTTGGAACGCGTATCCCGTGCTGTGCACCGCGTCCAGGTCCATCGCCTCCAGCACCCGGCGGTGGAAGCACTTGAACCCGCCCGTCAGGTCTCGCACGTCCACGCCCAGGATGGTGCGCGCGTAGAGCGAGCCTCCCTGGCTGATGACCTGCCGGCCCACGCCCCAGTTCACCGTGCCGCCGCCCGTGACGTAGCGCGAGCCGAGCACCAGGTCCGCGCCGCCCTCGGCCGCATCCAGCAGCTGGGGCAGGAAGCGCGGGTCATGGCTGAAGTCCGCGTCCATCTCCAGGATGTACGTGTAGGGCTCCGCCAGGGCCCAGCGGAAGGCCGCGAGGTAGGCACGCCCCAGGCCTTCCTTCTTCTCGCGGTGGAACACGCGGATGCGCGGCTCCTTCGCCGCGAGCGCGTCGGCGATCTGCCCGGTCCCGTCGGGCGAGTTGTCATCGACGATGAGGATGTCCACGCGAGAGTCGGCCTGCAGCACCGCTTGGGTGATGGGCTCGATGTTCTCACGCTCGTTGTAGGTAGGGATGCAGACCAGCGCGCGGTTCATGTCGGGGCGACATACCCTAAACGCGGCGCGGGGGCAGCAGCTCCAGCACGGCCTCGGCGGCCCGCTGGGCCGCGCCCACCTCTCCCAGCCGTTGGCGGACCTCCGTCAGGCCCTGGACCATCGCGTCCCGAGGGGCGCCGGGCAGCCAGACGCGGCGCACCTCGTCCGCGATGCGCTCGGGGGTCATCTCGCCCTGGAGCAGCTCGGGCACCACGCGCCGGCCCGCCAAGAGGTTCACCAGGGACACGAACGCGACCTGGAGCAGCAGCCGGCCCACCCAGTAGGTGATGAGCGACACGCGGTACACGACGACCAGGGGGCGCTGCATCAGCCCGGCCTCGAGGACAGCCGTCCCAGAAGCGACCACGGCCGCGTCGCTGGCGCCCACCACCTCGGGCGCCTGGCCGTCCACCAGGATGGGGGTGACCCCGCTGCCATCGAATCGTGACGCGACCTCTTCCCGCGCGATGGTGGGCGCCACGGGCACCACCACCTGGAGTCCGGGCCGCTCGGCCTGGAGCTGCCGCGCGGCGCCCACCATCGTGGGCAGGATGCGGCGAATCTCACTCATGCGGCTGCCGGGCAGCAGCGCGAGCGTGGGGGCGTCCGGCTTGAGTCCCAGGCGCTCTCGGAACGCGGCGGCGCTCTGGGGCGCGGGCACCTGCTCCACCACGGGGCTGCCCACGTAGCGCGCGTCCACTCCGGCGTCCCGGTAGAACGCCTCCTCGAAGGGCAGGATGCAGAGCATCCGGTCCACGAGGCGCTTGATGGTGCGCACCCGCCCGCGCCGCCACGCCCAGATCATCGGCGACACGTAGTAGGCGACGGGGATGCCCAGCGCCTTGAGCTTCTTGGCCAGGCGCAGGTTGAAGTCCGGGATGTCCACCAGGATGGCGCAGACCGGACGCCGCTCGGCGGCGGCGGCGGCCAGCCCGTGGAGCACGCGCAGGATGCGGGGGATGCGCGGGAGGACCTCGGTGATGCCCATGACGGACACCTCCCGAGCGTCGAAGAGGAGCTCCACCCCTCGGGCGGCCAGGCGCGTGCCTCCCATGCCAAAGAAGGTGAGGTCAGGTCGGAGGGCTTGGAGGGCGGCGACCAGCTCGGAGGCGTGGGCGTCGCCGGAGGCCTCGCCGGCCACGACGAGGATGCGAGGGGCGGAAGACGTCATGAGCGCAGGGCACGCATCGTACCTGATGCGAGACCGGGTGGAGGCTGTAGACTGCGGCTCCCCTGTGAAGACGCTCCTGCTCGCCGAGAGCCATCCTCCTACGCTGGAGCACCTGACCGGACTGCTGTCGCAGGCAGGCTACACCGTGCGTCCGGTGCACGACGCCATCACGGCGCTGGAGCACTTCTCGGCGGACAATCCCGACATCGTCGTGCTGTCGGTGGACCTTCCCCGCGTGGATGGCCAGCACGTGGTGCACCTCATCCGCTCTCACAGCCAGGGCGGGCGGGTGCCCATCGTCGCCATCGACAAGGGGCATCTGGGTCGAGCGCGCGGCGTGGCCTCGGTGCTGGACCTGAAGGTCAACGCGTACATTCCGGATCCGCTCAAGCCCGGTGAGCTGGTTCCGCGCCTGGAGCCGCTGGTGCGCGCCGCTCAGGCCGTCCCGCTGACGGGCATCCTGGCGACACTGTCGCGTCCCGCGGTGATTGCCGGGGAGCTGCGGGGCTATCCCTTGCCCGCCCAGTTGCATGGCCTCTACCGGCTGCGCCGCGACGGCGTGCTCGTGGCCGCGCATCGCGACCTGTCCCGGCGCGTGTACTTCCTGCGTGGCGGAGCGGTGAGCTTCGACTCCACCTCGCGCCAGGACTCTCTTCCGCGGTTTCTTCGCGTGCGCGGCGTCCTCACCGAGGCGCAGGAAGCGCGTGTGGTGGAGGCGCTGGGCTCCGGGCTTCGCATCGGCGCGGCGCTGGCGGACGCGGGCGTGGAGGCGGCGGGCGAGGACCTGCTGCAGCTGTTGCGGGATTACACGCGCGAGATGCTCGGCCGCGTGTTGAGCATGCGCGAGGGGCGGTACGCGTTCTACGCGGGAGACGAGTTCGCCTCCGAGGTCGCCACGGTGGAGGCTCCGGCGCTCGCGCCCTTGCTCCAGGGGGGACGGCGCATGTTCCCGCTGAAGGTGATGGCCGCGTCGCTGCGCGCGAACCTGAACGAGTACGCCGTGCGCTCGGCGGACTTCAGCCGGGACCTCCAGGCGATGGCGCTGGACACGGAGGACCTGAAGATCGCCCTGCAGATCAACGGGCGCATCATGCTGCGCGACCTGCTGGCGCACGGGCGCGGCGAACTGCGCGCGTCGTACACGCTCCTGTGGTTCCTCAAGCTGACGGGCGGCGTGACGTTCTCGCCGATGCCGGTGGCCACGGGCTCGGATGCCCTGAGCGCGGTGACGGCTCCGGATGTCATCGCGCCGCGCAAGCGCAAGACGATGCCGGTGGAGACGGCCGCGGCGGTGCGCGAAGAGGCCGTGCGCATCATCACCCGGAGCTACTTCGGGTGCTTGGGGCTGGACATCGCGGCGGACGCGGAGGCGGTGGAGCGCGCGTACCACGAGACCGCGATGCGCTTTCATCCAGACACCCACGCCGAGTTCGACCTGTCGGACCTGAAGGATCTGCTCGACTCGGTGCAGGAGAAGCTGTCCGCGGCGTACCGGGTGCTCAGCGTGGAGGAGAAGCGCAAGGCCTACCTCCAGTATCTCTTCAGCCGGCAGGATGTGGTGGGTCGCGCCACGACCATCAACGTGGACGCGGAGATCGCCCTGCGGCGGGGCGAGGCCTCGCTGAAGAAGCGCGACTTCCGCGCGGCCATGCAGGCCTTCGAGGAAGCGGTTGCGTTCAACCCGGGCGAGCCGGAGTACTACTCGTACCTCGCCTGGGCCACGTACCAGGGCTCGCCGGGGCCGTTGGTGCAGCGGGCGCGCGGCGCGCAGAAGGCGCTCAAGAGGGCGCTCACGTTGGATCCGTACCTGGAGCGGGCGCAGATCATCGCGGCCATCATCGAGATGGACCTGGGCGATGCGCCCCTGGCGCGCAAGAAGCTGCTCAAGGTGCTGGAGCTGAATCCGTATTCCACGCTGGCGAAGGCCGCGTTGCAGAAGGTGGGGAAGTAGCCATGCATCGGGCTTTGTGGCGTCTGCTTCGGTATGCCCGTCCGCACGTGGGCGTCCTGGTGACGGCGTTCGCGTGCATGGCGGTGCTGGGGCTCGCCACGGGCGCGTACGCGTACCTGATGGGGCCGGCCCTGCGCTTCCTCTTGTCAGGCGGAGGAGAGGGCTTCGCCGGGACGCACCGCGTGCCGTGGCTCGCGGACCTGCCACGCGAGGCCGCGCTGTGGGGCTTCCCGGTGCTGGTGCTGGGCGTGGGCGTGGTGAAGGGCGTGGGCTACCTGGGCCAGTTCTACTTCATGGGCCTGTTCGCGCAGGGGGTGGTGAAGGACCTGCGCCGCGATCTCTTCCTGCGGCTCACCGCGCTGTCGCCCTCGCAGCTCTCGCGCGAGCGGATGGGCGACCTGCTCAGCCGCTTCTCCTCGGACGTGACGGCCGTGGAGATGGCGGCGATGTACTCGGTGGGCTCGTACCTGCGCGACTCGCTCCAGGTGCTGGTGCTGGCGGGCGTCGCGCTGTCGATGAGCCCGGTCCTCGGTGGGTTGATGCTGTGCGTGATTCCGCTGGCGGCGCTGCCCGCGTCGCGACTGACGCGCAAGGTGCTGCGCGGCACGCGCGAGGGACAGGCGCAGCTCGGGCAGATCGCCGCGCAGCTTCACGAGGGCTTGGGCGGCCTGCGCACCATCCAGGCCTTCAACGGCCAGAAGGCGGAGCTGGCGCGCTTCGAGTCCTACGCGAAGGCGCACGAGGACGCCGTGGTGGGCGCGGCCTGGGCGCGGGGCGGAGTGCCCGGAGTGATGGAAGTGCTCGCGGCGGCGGCCCTGGCCGCGGCGCTGGGCTACGCGGCGGCGACGCGGGCCATGGAGCCCGAGGCGCTCCTGTCGCTGCTCACCGCGGTGGTGATGGTGTACCAGCCGGTGAAGGACCTGGGCCGCGTGACGCAGTTCGCGGTGCAGGCGGGCGCGGCGGGAGAGCGGCTGTTCGCGGTGCTCGACCTGCGCCACCCGGTGGAGGACGCGCCCGACGCGAAGCCCGCGCCCGCGGTGACGACGTCGCTGCGCTTGGAAGATGTGGCCTTCTCCTATGGGGAGCGCCGGGCCCTGGATGGGCTGACGCTCGACTTGAAGGTGGGGCAGGTGGCCGCGCTGGTGGGCGCGAGCGGTGGCGGCAAGAGCACGGTGACCTCGCTGCTCCTGCGCTTCGAGCGGCCGGCGCGAGGCCGCGTGCTCCTGGATGGCGTGGACGCGGATCGCTACACGGCCGCGAGTGTGCGAGCCCAGCTCGCGTTGGTGACGCAAGAGCCCCTGCTGTTTCACGGCACCGTGCTGGAGAACCTGCGACAGGCGCGTCCGGAGGCCACGCGAGAGGAAGTCGAGGCGGCGGCCCGAGTGGCCAGCGCGGACGGCTTCATCCGAGCACTTCCCGAGGGCTACGACACGCGCATCGGTGAGCGCGGAGTGATTCTCAGCGGCGGTCAGCGTCAGCGCTTGTGCATCGCGCGCGCGGTCCTGTCGCGAGCCCCCATCCTGGTGTTGGACGAGGCGACGAGCAGCCTGGATCCCGAGAGCGAGCGCGACGTGCAAGCCGCGCTCGCCGAGGTCCTTCCTGGGCGCACGGCGCTGGTCATCGCGCACCGGCTGTCCACCATCACGAACGCGGATGTCATCCACGTGGTGGAGGCGGGCCGCATCGTGGAGAGTGGCTCCCATGCGGAGTTGCTGCGCACGGGTGGGCGCTACGCTTCGCTGTGGACCTTGCAGACCACGGGCGAGCGGGGCGCGGCGTGAAGGCCAACGTGCTGGCCGCCCGAACGTTCCGGGCGCTGGCGGGCCTCGTCTTGGTGCTGCTGGGGTTCGCGGGCTTCTTCGCGTTCGCGGCCAGCTTCGTGGACTACCCGGCACTGGATGAGCCCGAGCGTCCGTCCGCCTGGATCCGCGGCGCCTACCACGTGCACACGACGCGTTCGGATGGACGCGGAACGCCCAGCGAGGTGGCGCGGGCGGCGAAGGCAGCGGGCCTCGACTTCGTGGTGTTGACGGACCACAACGACTTCACGCCGAGGACCCCCGAGTGGATCGACGGCGTCCTGATGATTCCTGGCGTGGAGCTCTCCACGACAGCGGGACACCTCGCGGCGCTGGGGCTGAAGCGGCCGTTGGATGGAGCGAAAGCGTGGATGCCCCCCGACGCCGCGGTGTCCGCGGTGGAGGCGGCGGGCGGCATGAGCGTCCTCGCGCATCCCGTACAGCGTCGCAACCCGTGGCGAGACGAGGAGACCGCGAGGCGCGTGCCGGGCTTCGAGCTGTACTCGGCGGACACGTTCCTTCGTCAGGCCCTGCGCAGCCCCGTCTCGCGCTTGCTGCCCGCGGTGGGCGCATCCTTCACGCATCCTGTCCACGGGGTGATGTTGATGGTCGCGCCTGAGCCCGAGCCCATGGCGCGCTTCATGGACTTGTCCCGAGAGAAGCCTCGCTTGGCGCTGTGCGCACATGACGCGCACGGGCTTCCGTCCTACGAGCACGTCTTCCGAGCGATGGCCATGGCGCTGCCGCCCCAGGACGTGCCGAGGCCGCTCCCCAAGGACGCGAGCGAGGCGGCCGAACGGGTGGTGTTGGCCCTCACGGGGGGCAACGCCGTCTGCGCCTTCCGCGCACTCGGGGAGCCCGAAGGCTTCGCCCTGGACGGCCTCGATTCAGGAGGGCGCGAGGCGCGAGTGGGCGACGTCCTCACCGTGCGCCTGCCCGAGCGCCATCCCGACACGGTGGAGGTGCGCGTCTGGGGTGATGGCCGTCTCCGCGACGCGACCTCGGTGGAGCTGACGGGGCCGGGAGTGGTGCAGGTGGAGGTGTGGGTGCGCGCGCCGGGGCGCTTCTTCGGTTCGGAGTGGCGCCCGTGGATCGTCCCGAGCCCTGTCCGCGTGCTGCCGCGCGGCCCGGGCATCTGATAGACGGCGAGGCGTCGGCCCATGCGCCTCCTGTACGTACTCACGACCTATGTGCTGTTCGGCCTGCTGTTTCCGGTGCTCTCCCTGCACCGGAAGACGCGGCATGGCCTGTTGCAGCGGCTTGGCTTCTACGCGGCGGGAGTCGTGCCCGAGGGCACAGGCCCGCTCCTGTGGCTGCATGGCGCGAGCGCGGGAGATCTGCTGGCCCTCTCCCCGATGTTCGGCCCATTGCGAGCACGCTTCCCAGGCTGTCGCATCGTGCTGTCGACGATGACGGACAGCGGCTACGCGATGGCGAAGGAGCGGCTGGCTCCGCACATCGACGGAGTGGTGTACGCGCCCTATGACTTGTGGGGAGCGACGCGCCGGGCGGTGCGAGCACTCCGGCCGCAGATGCTGGTCCTCGAGTACACCGAGGTCTGGCCCAACCTCATCCGTGCCGCGAAGCGAGGGGGCGCGAGGGTCGTGATGACGAATGGCCGGTTCTCGCCCGCGAACGTGGGGCGGTACCGTCGGCTGTTCAGCCTCATCGGCAACCCGCTCGAAGACCTGGACCTGATGTTGATGCGCCAGGACGAGGAATCGGAACGGGCGCGTGCGCTCGGAGCACCGGCCGAGCGGGTGCAGGTCACGGGCAACACGAAGTTCGACTCACTGACCGCAGCGCCCGCGAACGAGGACGCGGCACTGCGCGACGCGCTGGGGCTGTCCACGGATGCGCCCGTCTGGATGGCGGGCAGCACGCACGAAGGCGAGGAGGAGCAACTGCTCGCCGTCTACAGGCGCTTGCTCCCGGCTCACCCAACGCTGCGGCTGGTGATTGCGCCGCGCTACGTGAACCGCGCCGAACGAATCGTCGCGCTCGCCGAGGCGCAGGGCATGAGCGCGGGCCTGCGCTCGAAGGGGAACCCCGAGCGTGCGCCGGTGGTGGTGCTCGACACCATGGGCGAACTGTCGCGAGCGTACCGACTGGCGACGGTGGTATTCGTCGGAGGCTCGTTCACGAAGCGCGGTGGACAGAACATCCTCGAACCCGCGGGGCAGGGCCGGCCCGTGTTGTTCGGTCCGCACATGGACAACTTCCGAGACAGCGTCGCCGTACTGAGCGGCCACGGGGGAGTCCAAGTCCAGGACGCCGACGCGCTCAATGCGGAGCTGGCCCGACTGCTCGCGGATCCGGAGCAGTGCCGGCTGCTCGGCGCTCGAGCCGAGGCCACGGTGCGAGGCATCTCTGGCGCCAGCGAGCGCAACGCCGCGGCCATGGCATCGCTCTTCTCGAACGCGGGAGTCGCGCGCTGATGACGCTCATCGTTCATCCCCACTTCCATTCGCGCTACACGGGCGTGACGCGTCACGTGGAGTCCGTGGTGCCAGCGCTCGAACGGGACGGCGAGACGCGCGTCATCGGCTCGGGCCTGAGCGATTCCCTCCCGCGCATCAGTTGGGGAGAGCTGCTGCGCCGAGCGCGGCGCGAGCCCATCGTGTGGCACGCCCACCGCAACAACGAGCTGATGGCGGGCATGTTGTTGCGACTGTTGGGGCAGCACGTGCGCCTCGTGTTCACGCGACACACGTCGATCGCGCCCACGGGTTTCACGCGCTGGTTGGCGCGCTGCGCGGACGCCCGAGTGGCGCTGACGCAGCAGATCTCCGAAGTGTTCCGGCTCCCTTCGTCCATCGTCTCGCATGGCATCGACCTGTCGCGCTTCCATCCCCCTGCGGATCGCGACGAGGCGTGGCGAAGCCTGGGGCAAGGAGGCCGCTACGGCATCGGTGTCATCGGCCGCATTCGCGCGGAGAAGGGGCAGGGCGACTTCATCGATGCGATGCGGCCCTTGTTGCCAGAGAATCCAGACTGGCAGGCCGTGCTGGTCGGGCTCGCGAAGGGGCCGGACCTGGACTGGGTGAACAAGCTCCGGGCCGGCATCGAGGACCGCGTGGTGCTCGCGGGAGAGCAGTCGGTCATCGAGCCCTGGTACCGAGGGCTGACCATCCTGGTGCACCCGTCATACGCCGAGGGCTACTCGCTGGTGCACGTGGAGGCCATGGCCTCGGGGTGCTGCGTGGTGGCCTCGAAGCTGCCGTACCTGGACACGTTGATTGAGCACGGGCGAACCGGTTTCTTCTTCGAGCCTGGTGACGTGAAGGGCCTGCGCGAACTGCTCACCGAGCTGTTGCGCGACCCCGAGCGAGCCCGAGCCGTGGGCCGCAACGCAGCGGAAGAGGCCCGATCGCGCTGCGGCGTCGAGCACGAAGCCAAGGCCTTGACGGCGTTGTATCGGACCCTGGTGAATCCCTGATGCGCATCCTGCATCTGCTCGCGAGTCCGTTCTGGAGTGGCCCCGCGGAGAACGTGGCGCTGCTCGCCCAGGCGCAGCGAGACCTGGGGCACGAGGTGTCGGTGGCGGTGGACCGCCGTCGAGTCGACATTCCCGCCGAGGAGCCCGCTGTTCCGCGACTGCGCGAACTCGGCCTGTTGGACGAAGGGGGCCTGGAGTTATCGGTGAAGTCGCCGCCCTGGGTGATGTGGCGGGACTGGAGAGCGCTGAGCCGCCGCTCGGTGGACGTGGTCCATTCGCACTTCAGCCATGATCACCTGTTGGCACGATGGGGACGCCCACGAGGCGCCGTGCTGGTGCGCTCCATTCATGCACTGCGTTCGCTGCGAGCCTCGCTGCCACATGCGGACGCCTACACGGTGCCGGCGCGCGCACTGCTGCCCAGGCTCGAGGCAATGGGGCGCACGGGACAGGTGCTCCCGGCGCTGGTGGACTCACACTTCGAGCCCGCGACCGACAGGCCCGCGCTGCGACGTGCGCTGGGAATCTCAGGGGCACCGCTCGTAGGAATGATCTCCACGTTCCAGCCCTCGCGCAGACACGCGCTGGGCATAGCGGCCTTCGCGAAGCTGCGGGAGCAACGGCCAGAGGCGCAGCTGGTCCTCGTCGGCGATGGTGCCTTGCTGGAGGACACGCGGCGACAGGTCGCATCGCTCGGGCTCGCGGAGGCGGTGATGTTCGCGGGCTACCAACGGGCCGAAGACTTCGCGCGATGGCTGCGCGCGCTGGACGAAGTGTGGATCCTCGGGTTGGGGAACGACTGGAGTGGAAGGGCCGCAGCACAATCCCGAGCGAGCGGAGTTCGAGTCATCGCAGTGGACGAGGGCGCGCTGCCCGACCTGGCGGATGCACGAGTGGCCTCGCCCACGGTCGAAGCCGTGGTGTCCGCCTCACTGTCCGGGCAACGCGCGGAGGTCGCGCACCCGACGAACGCGGAGATCGCCCGCACCCTCCTGGAACTCTACGGCCATGGCTGAGCATTCGAGCCCGGTACCACCGCGACTCAGGACGACTTCGTTCAAGGCCAGGGAGTGGGCCCGTCGGTCCGCACCGGGCGCGCAGCCGCTGACCGCGAAGTGCGCCCGAGTCCCCCTGGAGCACGACGGCCATGGCTGACTCCGGGCTCCCGATGCGACTCGGAACCGCCGCCGCGCCCACGTCGGTCGAGCGCCTCTTCTATCCTCCGAGTCCCGAGTCCTGGGCCCGGCGCCTTCAGCTCTCACCGTTGACGTTGCTGTCCTGGCCCTATGGCCTGCTCGTTCGGATCCGGGGCTCACTCTACGACTCGGGCCTTCTGCGGCCCGAGCGAGTGAATGGGCTCCGAGTCATCTCCGTGGGCAACCTCAACGTGGGAGGAACCGGCAAGACGCCGGCGGTGCTCTACCTCGCGGAGTTGCTCGTTCGAGAAGGGCGCAAGGTGGGCATCCTCACGCGCGGATACGGTCGCGCATCCACTGAGCCACTGACCTTCACGGGAGCAGGCCCACTGCCCGCGGTGCGAGACGCGGGGGATGAACCGCGGATGCTCGCGACCCGTTGTCCGCAGGTCCGCCTCTTCGTGGGCGCGGACCGTGTGGCCGCGGCGCGCCGAGCGCGAGACGAATTCGGACTGGACACCGTGTTGCTCGATGACGGCTTTCAGCACCGCCGGCTCGCGCGTGACGAGGACGTCGTGGTGATGGACGCGAGCGTGGGCCTCGGCAACGGCCACCTCCTGCCACGAGGCCCGCTCCGAGAGCCTGCCTCCGCACTGCGCCGAGCCACGCTCCTCTGGGTGCGCGCCGCGCCGGATGGGACCACCCCATCGCCAGAGCTGACTCAAGGACTGCCCCGGGTCGTGACGCGCTATCAGCCCACGGAGGCGATCGCTCCGGACGGTGTGACGCATCCGCTCTCCTCGCTCCAGGGACGGCCGGTGCTCGCGCTTGCGGGCCTGGCTCGACCGGGAGGCTTCCTGCGAATGCTCGCGTCTCTGGGGGCAGACCTCCGCGACGCAGCCCTCTTCCCGGATCATCACGCCTACACCGAGCCAGAGCTGCGGGCCGTCACCGCAAGGGCCCGCCAACTCGGCGCCGAGGTCGTCACCACCGAGAAAGACGCGATGCGGCTGCCCCCGGGATGCGAAGCCTGGGTGGTGCGGCTGGGCGTGGAACTCCTGGAGGGCGAGTCGTACCTGCGTCGGGCACTCGGGCTGGCGCCGAGTCCGAGCGACTTGTGAGGGGCGGAGGGCTGTGGGACAAACCGCGCCCATGGCCGCAGTCTCGCCCGTACGTCCATTGCCTTCGCCCACCCGCCTGCCCGCCGCGTTCGCCCGGCGTCGTGTGCTGCTCGTCGGGGATCTGGTCGCCGACCACTACCTCTACGGCCAGACGGACCGCGTGAGCCGCGAGGCCCCCGTCCTCATCGTCCGCTACGAGTCCTCGGAGGTGAAGCTCGGAGGTGGCGCCAACGTCGCAGCCAACGTCCGAGCGCTCGGAGGACAGGTGACCGCGGTGGGAGTGCTGGGCGCGGATGCGATGGGCCGCTCGCTGCGCAGGCTCTGCGAAGAGGCGGACATCCGTCTGCATGCGGTGAGTGGCAAGGACATCCAGACCGAGACCAAGACGCGCATCCTCGCGGGCGGCGTGAGCACGACGCGCCAGCAGATGCTCCGAGTCGACCGCG
This sequence comes from Myxococcaceae bacterium JPH2, assembly GCA_016458225.1. Taxonomy (NCBI): domain Bacteria; kingdom Pseudomonadati; phylum Myxococcota; class Myxococcia; order Myxococcales; family Myxococcaceae; species Myxococcaceae bacterium JPH2. The sequence goes on from JAEMGR010000031.1 coordinate 21,798, forward strand.
GTCAGCAAGGTCCGCTCGCGCCACGAGTCCGCAAGGCGATTGCCAGGCAGGTGGAGGCCGCGGCGCGTGACGCGGATGCGGTGGTGGTTTCGGACTATGGGGCGGGAGTGGTGGGCGACGAAGTCCGAGAGTCCTTGCGCAAGCTCGCGGCGGACGGGATGCCGGTCTGCGTGGACAGCCGCTATGCGCTGACCTCGTTCACGGGACTGACGGTCTGCAAACCCAACGAGCCCGAGCTGGAGCACCTGTCCGGACGCCGAGTCCGCTCCGAAGCGGACCTGTTGGAAGCAGGGCACGCCGCGCGAAAGAACCTCGATTGCCGAGCCCTGCTGGTAACGCGCGGTCGGCATGGCATGGCGCTGTTCGACGCTGATGGAGGCGTGGATCTGATCCCCGTGCACGGAGCAAAGGCCGCGGTGGATGTCACCGGCGCGGGCGACACGGTCATCGCCAGCTTCTCTCTGGCCCTCGCGGCGGGAGCCACGTTCGGCGAAGCGGCACGACTCGCGAACATCGCGGGCGCGCTCGTGGTGCAGAAGCCGGGCACTGCCACCGTGTCGAGAGACGAACTGCTGGGCGAGCTGCGGAGCACGCGATGACCACGTTGGACAAGCTGCGGTCCCTCGAGTCGATCGCCCAAGAGCGTGAACAGTGGCGGGAGCAGGGGCGCACCGTCGCGCTGGCCAACGGTGTGTTCGACCTGCTCCACGTGGGGCACGTTCGCTACCTGGAAGGGGCGAAGGCGCTCGCGGATGTGCTCGTGGTCGCGGTGAACTCGGACGCCTCGACGCGTGCCTACAAGGGGCCAGGACGCCCCTACATCCCAGAGCTGGAGCGAGCCGAGCTGGTGGCGTCACTGGCCTGCACGGACCGAGTCCTCCTGTTCGACGAATCCAACGTGCGCCACATCATCCGGGCCTTGAAGCCGGACCTTCACGTGAAGGGGACGGACTACACGCCGGACTCCATCCCCGAGGGAGACGAAGTGCGCGCATACGGCGGTCGGACGGCGGTCTCGGGAGATCCGAAGGACCACAGCACCACCGACCTCGCGCGCCGCTTGGGGCGAGAGGCGTCGAAGTAGGCCATGCCGCTGTCGCCGCTCCTGAGAGAGGTGCTCGGGTGTCCGCGATGCAAGGGCGCGCTGGAAGTCCGCGACAGCGAGGCAGGCACTCAGGTGCACTGCCCCAGCTGCCAGCGGGCCTGGCCCGTCGAGGACGGCATCCCGCAGATGGTCCCCGAGCGCGAGCGTCCCAGTCCCGAGTAGTCGGGGCGCGGATCAGGCGGAGCGCAAATCCAGCGCCGAGACAAAGCTGCGAGCCTCGGCGGCAGCGCGAGCTTCAAGCCCAACACCGCCCGCACCATCAACGAGCCCGGTGAGGTCCACCATCCGATGCGGAGCCTGGGCGTGACCCCAGCGCTCCATGTCGATGCGCAGGAAGAACGCCAGCGTAGGCGCACCGACGGCCACCGAGAGATGCATGGGGCCGGTGTTGTTGCACACCGTGGCTCCGGCCGCGCGCATGAGGGCGGCCAACTCATCGATGGAGGTCGGAGGCGCGAGCTGCGCGCCAGGTGCCGCCTCCACGACCCCGCGAGCCAGCGCTTCCTCTCCGGGACCCCAGGTGACGACAGGGATCCGCCCCTGCTCGAGGAGCGCCCGCGCAGCGGCAGCGAAGGCCTCGGGCGGAATGCGTCGATTTCCCAGGCGTCCCCCAGGATTGATGACCGCGAGCTTCCGCCCCGCGCTGGCCTCCAGGTAGGCCCGGATGGACGGGCTGAGGCTCGGCTCGCGGAAGGACAGCCCCTCGCACACAACGCCCCCGGTCAGCGGTGTGAGGAGGTGAGTCCGCTGTTGCGCCTCGTGCCGCGTGTCCGTCCGCGCGGGCACGGAAACGGAGTGCAAGAGAGACACAGGCCACACGTCAGGCCCAATGACGACGGCGCGGGGGCCCGCCATCCGCGCGATGAAGGCGCTCGTGACAGAGGGCGCGTCCCAGTTCGCGCAGTCCACCACCACGTCGTAGCGCTGGCGGCGCAAGGCCCGGATGCCCGGGGCCAGGGGGCCAAGCCACAGGTGCCGTCGATCGAACGCGACAACGGCATCCGCGTCCGGGTGCCCGGACAGCACGCGAACCACCTTCGAGTGGACGAGGACATGGACCTCGGGCGCGGGCTGCACATGCGTCTTGAGCGTCCGCATCAGAGGTGTCGTGAGAAGGGCCTCGCCCACGCGATTGTCGGGCCGCACCAGCAGGACCCTTCGCGGAGCGGGGAGAGGAGATCCGAGAGGGCGGCGACGACCGGGGCGCCAGAGCAGCACGGACCCGACGAGCGCCAGCGCCAGCTTTGCCCACAGTTCGAGCCGCTTGTGCCACGCCATTGCGCGGCGGACCCTACCAGAACTGGAAGCGGGGCAAGACGCTGCCTTGACCTCCGGCCCGAAAGACCCTAGCAACCGGCCCGATGCTCAAGAGCATGACCGGGTTTGGCGCGGGTCGCGCGCGTGTGGGGGACGAAGAGGTCTCCGTCGAAGTGCGCTCGCTCAACCACAAGTTCTGCGAAGTGAAGGTCCGCCTGCCACGCGAGCTGGCGTCCTTGGAATCCGTGCTGGTCAAGACGGTGAAGGACCGCTTGGCCCGTGGCTCGGTCGAGGTGCTGGTGAAGCGCCAGGCAGCGACCGTCTCGGGCAATGTCCCCACCGTGGATGTCGCGCTGGCCCGTGAGTACGCCCGAGCCTTCCGCGAGGTCGCGGACGCGCTGGGCCTCACGGCCGAGGTGGCCTGGGCGCACGTCGCCAACCAGCCGGGCGTCATCCGCCTGGAGGAGAAGGGGCTGGCCATCGAGCCGGCCACTCAGGCCGTGCAGGTCGCGCTGGAGCAGGCCCTCGGAGCCCTGGAGTCGATGCGCGAGACGGAAGGCCAGTCCATCCAGGCCGACCTGGACGCGCGCATGAAGCTCATCGAGGGCTGGAGCCGAGAGGTCGCGGACCTGGCGCCCAAGGCCGTAGCGGACTACCAGACGCGGCTCAGCGAGCGGGTGGCGGAGCTGGCGCGCGGCATCGCAGTGGATCCGCAGCGACTGGCCCAGGAGGTCACGCTCTTCGCCGAGCGCACGGATATCGCCGAGGAAGTGACGCGGCTGGGTATCCACCTGGAGCAGTTCCGCATCTTGATGGCGAGCCGGGAGCCCGCGGGCCGCCGCATGGATTTCCTAGTGCAGGAGATGCACCGAGAGGTGAACACGACCGGCTCGAAGAGCCAGCACGCGGAGATCTCCGCGCGCGTGGTTTCGATGAAGGCTGAGGTCGAGCGCATCCGCGAACAGGTGCAGAACGTCGAATGAACGAGCCCATGGTGCTGCAACCCGGCCTGCTGCTGGTCCTCTCCGCCCCCTCGGGAGCGGGGAAGACGACCCTGGCCCATCGCCTCCTCAAGGATCAGCCGGAGGCCATCTTCTCCACGAGCGTCACCACGCGCCGCCCCCGCGGCAAGGAACAGGAGGGGGTGGACTACCACTTCGTGGACGTGGCGACCTTCCAGAAGAAGATCGAACGCAACGAGTTCGTCGAGTGGGCCGAGGTCCACGGCCACTTCTATGGCAGCCCTCAGTCCGTGGTGGATGACGCCCGGAGCCGCAAGGGCGTCGCCATCTTCGACATCGACGTCCAGGGCGGCCAGGCCATCAAGCGCAAGCACCCGGACGCGATCCTCATCTTCGTGCTTCCCCCCTCGATGGAAGAACTCGAGCGGCGGCTGCGCGACCGGATGACCGACTCGGACGAGACGATTCGTCGTCGCATGCTCGCGGCCCGCTCGGAGATAGAGCGAGGCATCGCCTCCTACGACTACATCGTGCTGAACGACGACTTCGAGCGCGCCTATCAGGAGCTCAAGTCGGTGGTGGTGGCGGAGCGCTGCCGGAGAGGTCGCGTGGACCTGGCCCGACTGAAGTTCGGCAGCTGAACGAGGGAGCGTGGCGGGCAGGGGATACCTGCCTGCCCGAACCCGGAGCGGGTGCAGGGGCAGTACCCGGAGCAGAAGGCAGCAAACTTCTTGCGCTGCCCGTTCTTCTGGCGGATAAGCCCCTCCACCTCACGGCGGCACGCGAGCGACACCCCGGTGTTGCCCGCGCGTTGCTCAACGGAAAGCCCGCGCACTGGCGCGGAACGAGCTTTCCGGAAGTGGGCTGAACAGCGAAATACGGCGGTCAACGAAGTCG
>JAEMGR010000032.1 GCA_016458225.1 Myxococcaceae bacterium JPH2
TTCGCCGTCCGCGAGGGCGGTCGCACTGTTGGCGCCGGCGTTGTCGCGGAGATCATCGCCTAGTCGGCTTTGCCGACCAGGCCCCACGGGCACTGAGTGCCGAGGGGAGGGCTACGATGTGGCCTTCCCCTCTCGCATCTGGTGAAATGAACCATGCCGAAGGGTAATCGTTCCATCATCTCGCTCGAGTGCACCACGTGCAAAGAGCGCAACTACACGACCACGAAGAACAAGCGGAAGAGCCAGGACAAGCTCGAGTTGAGCAAGTTCTGTCCTCGGTGCCGCAAGCACACGGACCACAAAGAAGGTAAGGTCTAGGTCGGGTAGTTCACCGAAGGTTTAGGCCAGTAGCTCCAACGGTAGAGCAGCGGTCTCCAAATCCGCGTGTTGGGGGTTCGAATCCCTCCTGGCCTGCCAGCTTCAGTACGGGGCCCCCGGTGCCAAGAGGTACCGGGGGTCCCTGCCTTTTCGCAGTCCCGCATCCGCAGTCCTCGTGAGGCACCATGGCGACGGCATCAGAGGCCAGCCAGCAGGCTAACCGCTCGGGCATGGACCCGAAGCGGCTCGTTGTCATTTTCTATCTCGTTGCCGGCATCGTCCTCGCCCTCTTCCTGGAGCATGTCTTCGGGCTGTTGTGGGCTCGGGTTGGCTGGAACGACCGCGAACTCTTTGAGGGATTGGGCTGGCGCGTTTCGTCCTTGGTCGGCTACCTGCTCGCCTTGGCGCTGGTCGTGGGCGCGTACGTCAACCCGAAGAGCCACGCCCTGTCCGTGGACGTCGCCACGGAGTTGATGAAGGTCACCTGGCCTTCCTGGTCGGAGACCCGGGCGTCGACCCTGGCCGTCGTCGTGGCCTCGGTTGTGGCCGCGGTGCTGCTCTTCTTCATTGATACCGTCGCCTACAACTTGATGGTGGAGTGGCTGCCAGCTGTCTGGGGGAAGCTGTAATGGCGATGAAATGGTACGTGGTCCACACCTACTCGAACTTCGAGAACCAGGCGAAGAAGAGCCTGGAGGAGAAGGTTCGACTCGAGGGCCTGCAGGATCAGTTCGGTGAGATCCTGATCCCGATGGAGCAGGTCGTCGAGATGGTGAAGGGCGAGAAGAAGACGTCTCGCCGCAAGTTCTTCCCGGGCTACATCTTCGTGCAGATGGAGCTGAACGACCGCACGTGGCACCTGGTGAAGAACACGCCGAAGATCACCGGCTTCCCTGGCGCGGCGCAGAACCAGCAGCCCACGCCCATCTCGGATGCGGAAGTGACGCGTCTGACGTCGCAGATCTCCGAGGGCACCCTCAAGCCCAAGCCCAAGGTGCAGTTCGAGGATGGGGACACGGTGCGCGTCATTGACGGCCCGTTCGCCAACTTCAACGGCACGGTGGAAGAGGTCAACGCCGAGAAGGGCCGCGTGAAGGTGCTCGTGAGCATCTTTGGTCGCGCAACCCCCGTCGAACTGGATTTCATGCAGGTGGAGAAGACCACCGGCTAGTCGAAGCTTCCACGCCTCCTCTGGGCGTGGACCCATGGGTGGGAGGGTTGCCCCGTCTGGCAACCCGACTGAACCACCCCCTCGAAAGGCAGCAGTCAGCCGATGAAGAAGGTTACAGGACAGGTCAAGCTGCAGATTCCCGCCGGTAAGGCGAATCCCGCTCCGCCGATCGGCCCCGCGCTCGGTCAGCAGGGCGTGAACATCATGGAGTTCTGCAAGCAGTTCAACGCGAAGACCCAGGCGGAGGCCAAGGAAGGTCTGATCATCCCGGTGATCATCACCGTGTATCAGGACCGTTCCTTCACCTTCATCCTGAAGACGCCTCCGGCGGCCATCCTCATCAAGAAGGCCGCGGGTCTCCACACGGAGAAGAAGAAGGGGTCGGGCGCGAAGAAGCCGGGCAAGGAGAAGGTGGGGCAGATCACCCGGGCTCAGCTCCAGGAGATCGCCAAGAAGAAGATCCAGGACACCACCGCCGCGTCGCTTGAGGCCTGCATGAACACCATTGCTGGCACCGCGCGCTCCATGGGCATCGACGTCGTCGGCTAGTCCGCCCCCACCTACGAGGAATCCTGTCATGGCTCAGAATGGGAAGAAGTTCCGCGCGGCCGCCGAGCTGGTGGACCGCAACAAGCGCTACCCGATCGCCGAGGGCTTTCAGCTCCTGAAGAAGACGGTCGATTCGCGCGCGACGAAGTACGACCAGACGGTCGACGTGGCCATCAACCTGGGCGTGGACCCGAAGCACGCGGACCAGATGGTCCGTGGCGCCGTCGTCCTCCCCCACGGCACGGGCGCCACCGTGCGCGTCGCCGTGTTCGCCAAGGGCGAGCGCGCCACTGAGGCGGCCAACGCGGGCGCGGACGTGGTGGGCGCCGAGGATCTGCAGAAGCGCATCGAGGAGGGTTTCCTCGATTTCGATACCGTCATCGCCACCCCGGACATGATGGGTGTCGTCGGTCGCCTCGGTAAGGTGCTCGGTCCTCGTGGCCTCATGCCGAACCCGAAGGTCGGCACGGTGACCATGGACGTCGCCAAGGCCATCCGCGAGTCCAAGGGCGGTAAGGTCGACTTCCGCGCGGAGAAGGCCGGTATCGTCCACGCGAAGATGGGCAAGGCCTCCTTCACGGCGGACAAGCTCGAGGCCAACCTCAACGCCCTGCTGGATCACGTGATGAAGCTCAAGCCGGCCACGGCGAAGGGCGTCTACCTGAAGGGCATCGCGATCTCGACCACGATGGGTCCGGGCATCAAGCTCGACACCACCGAGGTCCTGCTCCGTCACCGGTAGTCAACCGGCGGGGTAGGGGCCTGGAAGGCGCACGACTCACTGCAAGAGCGCGCCAGGTCCACTCCCCAACATTCATCACTCAGAAAGTTCTGGATCTTTGCTGAAGCCGGGGGTATAGGCCCCCGGCTTTTGCAATTGGGGCGCCATGTCGCGAGACACGGTGTCCCGACCTGGTCCATGACAGCAGGGACCGGAACGGCGGTAGGGACTCACCCGTTGGCAACCGGGCAACCGGTCGGGTCGTCTCATCCTCCTCCGGTTCAAACGACCGTAAGGTCAGCCCTGCCGAGACTGGAGGTGCGGTGCGGTGCCTTCTCGGAGGCTCCTCTCGCTCTCTGCCGCTTTGGCCCAGGCATCACGCCCGCCGACCACGGTGGGCCATAAAGGAGGTGAGTCAAGGTGCAGAAGAGCGAGAAGGAAGAGTTGATCAAGGAACTCCACGAAAAGTTCTCCAAGACGAAGTCGGCCGTGGTGGCCGAGTTCTCGAAGGTGGACGTGGAGACTGTGACCAAGCTGCGCAAGAAGTTCCGCGAGGGCAAGGTCGAGTACAAGGTCATCAAGAACACGCTGGCGCGCCGGGCTGCTGAAGGCACGTCGGTGTCGGTGATTTCTGCTGACTTCACCGGTCCCGTGGCGCTGTGCATCAGCTACGACGACATGGTGGCCCCGGCCAAGATTCTCACCGAGTTCATCAAGGACTTGGAGACGATCAAGGTTCGGAGCGCGGTGGTCGACGGCCGCCGGGTGGACGCCAATGGCGTCAAGGCCCTGGCGAAGCTGCCTGGCCTCACCGAGCTCCGGGGACAGCTGCTCGGCATGCTCAACCAGCCGGCAACCAAGCTGGTGCGGACCATCGCCGCTCCTGGGTCCCAGCTGGCACGGGTCGTTCAGGCCCATGCAGACAAGGCGCAGGGACAGTAATCGTTCCGAGAAGTTTTTCTACCGCAACCTTTTCGGCCGGTTCTGCCCCTCGGGGTGGCTGGCCGTTAGTCGAACAGAGAAGGACACAGTTCCATGGCAGATCTGAACGCGATTGTTGAGCAGCTCTCCTCCCTGACCATCCTGGAGGCCGCTGACCTGGTGAAGCAGCTCGAGGCCAAGTGGGGCGTCTCCGCCGCCGCCGCTGTTGCCGTGGCCGCCGGCCCGGCCGCCGCCGCTGCTCCTGTTGAGGAGAAGACGGAGTTCACGGTGGTTCTCGCGAACGCGGGCGCCAACAAGATCAACGTCATCAAGGAGATCCGCGCGATCACCGGCCTGGGCCTGAAGGAGGCCAAGGACCTGGTCGAGGGCGCGCCCAAGACCGTCAAGGAGGGCGTCAACAAGGACGACGCCAAGAAGATCAAGGAGCAGCTGGTCGCTGCTGGCGCCACCGTCGAGGTCAAGTAGTACCCCGCAGGAGCTGCCTGATTCTCGGGAAATTCCAGGCAGCTTCCTGACCGGATGAGCAGGCCGGCGCTCCCTATGCTGGGGCGCCGGCTTTGCCCATTTGCCAGTTGACAAATTTCCCGGCGCCGCCGCGCGTTACTGAAGTTTGCCCCGCCCGAGCAGCCGTCCCCGGAGACCGAATGCCGACGCAGATCCAGAACAATTTCCGCGCGCGGAAGACCTTCGCGAAGATCGCGAAGATCATCGACATTCCCAATCTCATCAATATCCAAAAGCAGTCCTACGAGAAGTTCCTCCAGGCCGACATCGCTCCTGAGAAGCGTGAAGAGCTCGGCCTTCAGGGGGTCTTCAAGTCCGTCTTCCCGATTCGCGACTTCAACGAGACCTCCTCGCTGGAGTTCGTCAGCTATCACCTGGAGAAGCCGAAGTACGACGTTGATGAGTGCCACCAGCGTGGCATGACCTATTCGGCGCCCATCAAGGTCGTCGTCCGTCTCGTGGTGTGGGACAAGGACGAGGAGACCGGCGCGCAGTCCATCCGCGACGTGAAGGAGCAGGAGGTCTACTTCGGTGAAATCCCGCTGATGACCCAGAACGGCACCTTCATCATCAACGGGACCGAGCGCGTGGTGGTCAGCCAGCTGCACCGCAGCCCGGGTGCCTTCTTCGACCACGACAAGGGCAAGAGCCACTCGTCTGGCAAGCTGCTCTACAACGCCCGCATCATCCCGTACCGCGGTTCGTGGATCGACTTCGAGTTCGACCACAAGGACCTGCTGTACGTCCGCATCGACCGGCGCCGCAAGCTGCCGGCCACCGTGCTCATTCGCGCCCTGGGCGCTGTGAGTGACACGGCCAAGAAGAACCCGCTCGAGTTCAAGGGCTCCACCGAGGAGATCCTGAACTACTACTACGCCACCGAGACCATCTATCTGCTCAGTGGCACCGAGTTCGAGAAGAGCGTCGAGCTGGAGCTGCTCCCGGGTCAGCGCGCCACGCGCGACATCAAGACGAAGACGGGCGAGCTCATCGTCAAGAAGAACCGCAAGTTCACCCGCGCCGCCATCAAGAAGCTTGAAGCGGCGAAGATGACCAAGCTCCCCATCGACGTGGACGAGCTCTTCACCAAGGTGTCCGCCTACGACGTGGTGGACGAGAACACCGGTGAGGTCATCCTCGAGTGCAACGAGGAAGTCAGCCAGGAGAAGGTCGAGGAGCTCCTCAAGCGCGGCATCAAGGAGTTCAAGGTCCTCTTCATCGACAACCTCAACGTGGGTCCGTACCTGCGTGAGACGTTGATGCTGGACAAGATCGAGTCGCCCGAGCAGGCCATCATGGAGATCTACCGGCGCCTGCGCCCGGGTGATCCCCCGACGCCGGAGACGGCGACCAACCTGTTCAGCAACCTGTTCTTCAACTCGGAGCGCTACGACCTGTCCAAGGTCGGCCGCCTCAAGCTGAACTTCAAGTTCAGCCTCGAGGAGCCGCTCGACGGGCAGATCCTCACCAAGCGCGACATCCTCGAGGTCATCCGCTACCTGATCGACCTGAAGAACGGCAAGGGGACCATCGACGACATCGACCACCTCGGCAACCGGCGCGTGCGCGCGGTGGGCGAGCTGCTCGAGAACCAGTACCGCATCGGTCTGGTCCGCATGGAGCGAGCGATCAAGGAGCGCATGAGCCTCCAGGAGATCGAGACGCTCATGCCGCATGACCTCATCAACGCCAAGCCGGTCACGGCGGTCATCAAGGAGTTCTTCGGGTCCAGCCAGCTGTCGCAGTTCATGGACCAGACGAACCCGCTGTCCGAGGTGACGCACAAGCGCCGCCTGTCCGCCCTTGGGCCTGGCGGTCTGACGCGCGAGCGCGCGGGCTTCGAAGTCCGCGACGTGCACCCGACGCACTACGGCCGCATCTGCCCCATCGAGACGCCGGAAGGTCCGAACATCGGCCTCATCGCGTCGCTGTCGACCTACGCGCGCGTCAATGAGTTCGGCTTCGTGGAGACGCCGTACCGCAAGGTGGAGGCGGGCTCGGTCACCGCGGACGTGGCCTTCTACTCGGCGCTGGAGGAGGAGAAGCACACCATCGCCCAGGCGAACGCCGAGACGGACAAGAAGGGCAAGTTCCTCAACGCGCTCGTGCAGAGCCGCCGCGGCGGTGAGTTCATCCAGGTCAAGGCCGAGGACGTGGACTTGATGGACGTGTCCCCGAACCAGCTGGTGTCGGTGGCCGCCTCTCTCATCCCGTTCCTGGAGAACGACGACGCCAACCGCGCGCTCATGGGCTCCAACATGCAGCGCCAGGCGGTGCCCCTGCTGCGCACGGCGGCCCCGCTCGTGGGCACGGGCATCGAGGCCATCGTGGCGCGCGACTCCGGCGTCACGTGCGTGGCCCGCCGCGACGGCATCGTCGAGTCGGTGGACGCCAGCCGCATCGTGGTGAAGGCGGAGACGCCGGCGGCCCTGAGCGACGTGTCGAGCGAGGTGGATATCTACAGCCTCCTCAAGTACCAGCGCTCGAACCAGAACACCTGCCTCAACCAGAAGCCTATCGTTCGCAAGGGCGACCGGGTGAAGAAGGGCGACGTCATCGCGGACGGCCCGGCGACGGAGACGGGTGAGCTGGCGCTCGGCCAGAACGTGGTGGTCGCGTTCATGCCGTGGCAGGGCTACAACTTCGAGGACTCCATCCTCCTCAGCGAGCGCATCCTCAAGGAGGACGTCTTCACGTCCATCCACATCGAGGAGTTCGAGTGCATCGCGCGCGACACCAAGCTGGGCAAGGAGGAGATCACCCGCGACATCCCGAACGTGGGTGAGGAAGCCCTCAAGGACCTGGACGAGAGCGGCATCATCCGCATTGGCGCCGAGGTGAAGCCCGGCGACGTGCTGGTGGGCAAGATCACCCCGAAGGGCGAGACCCAGCTCTCCCCCGAGGAGAAGCTGCTCCGCGCCATCTTCGGTGAGAAGGCCGGCGACGTGCGTGACAGCAGCCTCCGCGTGCCTCCGGGCGTGGTGGGCACCGTCATCAACGCCAAGGTGTTCAGCCGCAAGGGCGTGGAGAAGGACGAGCGCGCCAAGCAGATCGAGTCGATGGAGGAGGCGAAGCTCCTCAAGGACCAGAACGACGAGATCAAGGTCCTCCAGGACAGCGCCTACAGCCGCCTCCGCGGCCTGGTCCGCGGCAAGGAGGTCCAGGGCAAGCTCGTGGATGACAAGGGGCGCATCCTCCTGAAGAAGGGGGACATCCTCAACGACGAGCTGCTGGCCACGGTGCCGTACAAGTACTGGGGCGAGATCTCCGTCGGGGATCCGCTGGACTCGCGCCTGCGCGACATCCTGCGCAACCTGGAGGAGACGAAGGAGGCCGTGAAGCTGGCCTTCGGCGAGAAGATCGCCCGCATCAAGAAGGGCGACGAGCTGCCTCCGGGCGTCATCAAGATGGTGAAGGTGTACGTCGCCATCAAGCGCAAGCTGGCCGTGGGCGACAAGATGGCCGGCCGTCACGGCAACAAGGGTGTCGTGTCGCGCGTCCTCCCCGAGGAGGACATGCCGTTCCTGGAGGACGGGCGTCCGGTGGACATCGTCCTGAACCCGCTCGGCGTGCCCAGCCGCATGAACATCGGGCAGATCCTCGAGACGCACCTGGGCTGGGCGGCCAAGGGCGTGGGCGAGCAGCTCCAGCGCTACATCGAGGAGAAGTACAGCGGCGAGCAGCTGAAGAAGCAGCTGAGGACCATCTACGACGACAAGGCCTTCGGCGACTTCGTGGAGACGCTGTCCGATGAGGAGGTCCAGGACCTCTGCCGTCGTCTGAAGAAGGGCATCCACGTCGCGACGCCGGTGTTCGACGGCGCCCGCGAGACGGAGCTGCACAACCTCTTCGACGAGGGCCGCCTGCCGCGCTCCGGTCAGATGGTGCTGTTCGACGGCCGCACGGGAGAGCCGTTCGACCAGAACGTCACCGTGGGCGTGATGTACATGCTCAAGCTGCACCACCTCGTGGACGAGAAGATCCACGCCCGGTCCATCGGGCCCTACTCGCTCGTCACCCAGCAGCCGCTGGGCGGCAAGGCCCAGTTCGGCGGTCAGCGTCTGGGAGAGATGGAAGTCTGGGCGATGGAGGCCTACGGCGCGGCGTACACGCTGCAGGAGTTCCTCACCGTCAAGTCGGACGACGTGGTGGGCCGGACGCGCATGTACGAGGCGATCGTCAAGGGCGACAACGTCCTGGAGAGCGGCCTGCCCGAGTCGTTCAACGTGCTGCTCAAGGAGCTCCAGTCGCTGGCCCTGGACGTGGAGTTGCTCGAGAGCGCGCCCCCCGAGCGGCAGCGCAGCTTCGGCGGCGACTTCTTGGGTGGTGGCGACGGCGAGGACCGGAAGACCGGGACCGAGGCCTAAAGAAGCCGGTGCGCCCGCCTGACGGGTCGTTCCCGCTCCCTCGTCGAGGGAGCGGGCGGCCCGTTCTGGGGCGGGGGCCCGAAACATTTGGCGCCTGAGGCGCTCAGAAAGTTTTCGGAGGCAACGTGAAGGACATTTTCAACTTCTTCGAGAAGCCGAAGGACCCGCTGTCGTTCAACGCCATTCGCATTGCTTTGGCGTCGCCCGACAAGATCCGCCAGTGGTCGCACGGCGAGGTGAAGAAGCCGGAAACCATCAACTACCGCACCTTCAAGCCCGAGCGGGACGGCCTGTTCTGCGCTCGCATCTTCGGGCCGGTGAAGGACTACGAGTGCAACTGCGGCAAGTACAAGCGCATGAAGCACCGGGGCGTGGTGTGTGAGAAGTGCGGCGTGGAGGTCATCCAGTCCAAGGTGCGTCGTGAGCGCCTGGGCCACATCACCCTGGCCACGCCCGTGGCCCACATCTGGTTCCTGAAGTCGTTGCCGAGCCGTATCGGCAACCTGCTCGACATCACGCTGAAGGATTTGGAGAAGGTGCTCTATTGCGAGAGCTACATGATCCTCAATCCCAAGGCGACGCCGCTGCAGCAGGGCGAGCTGGTGAGCGAGGAGAAGCTGCACCGGCTCTACCAGGAGCACGGTGAGGACTCGTTCACCGCGGGCATGGGTGGCGAGGCTGTGCGCACGCTGCTGGCGGACATCAAGGTGGCCGAGCTGTCCGAGGCGCTCCGCAAGGACATGCGCGAGACGAGCAGCGAGGCGAAGCGGAAGAAGTACGCCAAGCGCCTGAAGGTGGCCGAGGCGTTCCGCGCGTCTGGCAACGAGCCCGAGTGGATGATGCTGGACGTGATTCCGGTCATCCCGCCGGACCTGCGCCCGCTGGTTCCCCTCGACGGTGGCCGCTTCGCGACGTCCGACCTGAACGACCTGTACCGCCGCGTCATCAACCGGAACAACCGCCTCAAGCGGCTCCAGGAGCTGAACGCGCCGGACATCATCATCCGCAACGAGAAGCGGATGCTGCAGGAGGCCGTGGACGCGCTGTTCGACAACGGCCGCCGCGGTAAGACCATCACCGGCCCGAACAAGCGGCCGCTGAAGTCGCTGTCCGACATGCTCAAGGGCAAGCAGGGCCGGTTCCGCCAGAACCTGCTCGGCAAGCGCGTGGACTACTCGGGCCGCTCGGTCATCGTCGTGGGTCCGGAGCTGCGCCTGCACCAGTGCGGCCTGCCGAAGATCATGGCGCTCGAGCTCTTCAAGCCGTTCATCTACAACAAGCTCGAAGAGAAGGGATACGTCACCACCATCAAGTCAGCGAAGAAGATGGTGGAGAAGGAGCGTCCCGAGGTCTGGGACATCCTCGAGGACGTCATCCGTGAGCACCCGGTGCTCCTCAACCGCGCCCCCACGCTGCACCGTCTGGGCATGCAGGCCTTCGAGCCCGTGCTGATCGAGGGCAAGGCCATCCAGCTGCACCCGCTGGTCTGCGCGGCGTTCAACGCCGACTTCGACGGCGACCAGATGGCCGTCCACGTGCCGCTCTCCATCGAAGCTCAGATGGAGGCCCGCGTGCTGATGATGTCGACGAACAACATCCTCAGCCCCGCGAACGGCAAGCCCATCATCGTCCCGACGCAGGACATGGTGCTCGGCATCTACTACATGACCCGCGCCCGCGAGTTCGCCAACGGCGAGGGCCGCGTGTTCAGCTCCCCGATGGAAGTGCGCGCCGCGTACGACCACGGTGAGGTGCACCTGCAGGCCAAGGTCGTGTGCCGCATCAACGGCAAGCGCAAGGAGACCACGGTCGGCCGTGTGCTGCTGTGGGAAGTGGTCCCGCGCCAGGTGGGCTTCGACGCCATCAACAAGGTGCTCGACAAGAAGTCGCTCGGTAACCTCATCGACCTCTGCTACCGCCTCACGGGCGAGAAGGAGACGGTGCTGCTCGCGGACCGCGTGCGCAGCCTCGGCTACTTCCACGCCACGCGCGCCGGTATCTCCATCGCGCTCAAGGACATGATCATCCCTGCGAAGAAGCAGGAGTTCCTGGACTTCGCGCGCAAGGAAGTGGCGGAGATCGAGAACCAGTACCTCGAGGGCCTCATCACCGACGGTGAGCGCTACAACAAGGTCATCGATATCTGGGCGGAGATCACCGAGAAGGTCGCCCAGGAGATGATGGCGCAGATCTCCCAGGACGAGGCGACGGGCGACAAGGATGGCAAGCGCGAGACGCGCAAGCAGCCGTCCTTCAACCCCATCTACATCATGGCCGACTCGGGCGCGCGTGGTAGCGCCCAGCAGATCCGCCAGCTGGCGGGTATGCGCGGCCTGATGGCCAAGCCGTCCGGCGAAATCATCGAGACGCCCATCACGGCCAACTTCCGTGAAGGCCTCTCCGTGCTCCAGTACTTCATCTCCACGCACGGTGCTCGTAAGGGTCTGGCGGACACGGCGCTCAAGACGGCCAACTCCGGTTACCTGACGCGCCGTCTGGTGGACGTGGCGCAGGACGCGATCATCAACGAGTACGACTGCGGCACGATGGACGGTCTGTTCATTGGCGCCCTGGTCGAGGGCGGCGAGATCATCGAGCCCTTGGGTGAGCGCATCCTCGGCCGCGTGGCCCTGGATGACATCCTCGACCCGGTGACGGGCGAGGTGCTCGTGCGCGCCAACGAGGAGATCGACGAGGACCGCGTCCGCCGCATCGAGAACAGCGGCCTGGACAAGGTGAAGATCCGCTCGGTGCTCACGTGCCAGGCCAAGCGCGGCATCTGCGTGGAGTGCTACGGCCGTGACCTGGCGCGCGGCCGCAAGGTGTCCATCGGCGAGGCCGTGGGCGTCATCGCGGCGCAGTCCATCGGTGAGCCGGGTACGCAGCTCACGATGCGCACCTTCCACATCGGTGGTGCGGCGACGCGGCGCGCGGAGCAGTCCAGCCTCGAGAACCGGTTCGCGGGTACCGTGAAGTTCGCGGCCCTCAACACGGTGCAGAAGGCGGACGGCACCCTGGTGGCCATGAACCGCAACGGCGAGCTCGTCATCGTCGACGAGTCCGGCCGCGAGCGCGAGCGCTACCAGATCATCTACGGCGCGCGCATCCTCGTGAAGGAAGGGCAGAAGCTGGAGGCGGGCATCCTGCTGGCTGAGTGGGACCCGTTCGCCATCCCGCTGCTGACCGAGGTCGGCGGTGTCGTGCGCTACGAGGACATCATCGAAGGCGTCACGATGTCCGAGACGCTCGACGAGGTCACCGGTCTGTCGCGCAAGACGATCATCGAGTCGAAGGACCCGGAGGCGCGTCCGCGCGTCACCATCCGCGACGCGCAGGGCAACGTGAAGGACCTGCCGTCCTCGCGCAACCAGGCGAGCTACTTCCTGCCGCAGGGAGCCATCATCACCGTCAACGACGGCGATGAAATCCAGGCGGGCGAAGTCATCGCCAAGGTCCCGCGCGAGACGACGAAGACCAAGGACATCACGGGCGGTCTGCCGCGAGTGGCCGAGCTCTTCGAGGCGCGCAAGCCCAAGGACGCGGCGGCGATCGCGGAGATCGACGGCGTGGTGTCCTTCGGCAAGGACACCAAGGGCAAGCGCAAGCTCATCATCACCCCCGAGGTGAATGGCGAGCAGCGTGCTGATCTGGCCAAGGAGTACCTGATCTCCAAGGGCAAGAGCATCAACGTCCACTCCGGCGACCGCGTGAAGGCCGGCGAGGCGATGATGGACGGCGCGGCCAACCCGCACGACATCCTCAAGGTGCTGGGCGAGAAGGAGCTGGCCCGCTACCTGGTGGACGAAGTGCAGGAGGTCTACCGACTGCAGGGCGTGAAGATCAACGACAAGCACATCGAGACCATCGTCCGGCAGATGCTGCGCCGGGTGCGCGTCACCGATGTGGGCGACACCAACTTCCTGGTCGACGAGCAGGTCGAGAAGTGGGTGTTCGAGGAAGAGAACGAGAAGGTCATGTCCGAGGGGAAGCGCCCGGCCGTGGGCGAGCCCTTGCTGCTCGGCATCACCAAGGCGTCGCTCTCCACCGAGTCGTTCATCTCGGCGTCGTCCTTCCAGGAGACCACCAAGGTGCTCACCGAGGCCGCCATCAACGGCAAGGTGGACTACCTCCGGGGCCTCAAGGAGAACGTCATCATGGGCCGGCTCATCCCCGCCGGCACGGGCCTGCCGAACTACAAGCACCTCGACATCGCGGTGGAGAGCCCCACCGACGAGGTCAACGAGATGGAGGCCGCCCTGGCCGCCACGCACGGCGACGCGGGCCCGTTGGCCCCGCCGCCCCAGCGGCCTGAGGGCACCCAGACGACCGGCGCTGCCTAAGCGCGCTCCGGCTCGCCTGAGCCTCTCAAGCTTGTCCAGCCGCCGTCCGGCCTCGCGCCGGGCGGCGGTTTTCTTTTTGTCCTGGGCTTCCCTGTCCTCGCCTTGACGGCTATGGCGCAGCGCGTTACGTTGACGCGGACTGTTAACCCAATGCCCGCGATGAACGGGGGGAGAGCCACATGACGACGAGCGAGAAGACGGTGGAGCAGGCCGAGAAGAATGGCGTTGCCCACAACGTGGAGGGTTTCCTGAAGGAGCAGTTGGCGCAGGCGCAGAAGCGATTCGAGGGGTTGGAGGGCGAGGCCAGCAAGGTGATGAAGACGCTGGAGTCGCGCGGGCAGGAGGCCGCCAAGGAGGTCCAGCAGCTGTGGACGAAGCTGCAGGCGGGGGAGCTGCTCGCGGACCCGCGGGTGCAGGAGCTGGGCAAGAAGGTGGACGCGGCGGGCACGGGGCTGCGCAAGCGGCTGGACACGCTGCAGTCCAAGGTCGTGGAGGCGGTGGGCGTGGCGAGCCAGTCCCAGGTGCAGACCCTCAACCAGGAGCTGTCGAAGCTCTCGAAGAAGCTCGACATGCTCCTCAAGCCGTCGCGCCGCGTGAATGGGGCGACGAAGGTCACCGGCAACTCCGCGTCCGAACCGCGCGCCTGACCGTCCTCGGTAGGACATCTGGGCTCGCAGGCTGCGCAGGTTTTCCACGAGTGGACGACTGGCGTCCGAGGTAGCGGGCCGTCGTTCCCTTTGCCGCGGGGGTGTGCTTATTTCCGCCCCCTCCCAATTGATCCACCCCCCCGGGCCCGAGTGGGTCCGAGGCGTACCTCCCGGAGCGACCCCATGGACAACAAGCCCGAGGCCCCCCGAGAGAAGCACCCGGTTGCCGAGACGTTCGAGCGCATCTGGAGCCAGGCGCTCCTCGCGGTGAACACCGCGGAAGAAGAGGCCTCGCGGGCCGTCCAGCGGGTGGCGTCCGTGGCGGGGTGGAGCCAGGACGAGGTGAAGCGGCAGGCGCGGGAGTGGACCGAGCGCCTGACGGGGCACCGCAAGGACCTGGAGCACAACGTGGAGGACCGGGTACGCACGGCCCTGTCGCGGCTGAAGCTGCCCCGGCGCGAGGAACTCCAGGCGTTTGGCAGCCGGTTGGAGCGACTGGCCGCGCGAATCCAGGACCTGGAGCACCGCAAGTGACGACCTCTTCCGCCTCGGGCGGGAGGTCCTTGGGGTCACGGTTTTTCGAGCGACTCCATGCCCTGAGTTCAGGTTGTTCCCGCCTGCCCATGCTGGCGGGTGTGGCGCTCGTGGTGTCAGCGCGGGTGGTCCCGCTCCTGGAGGACCCGTCGGCGCAGCCGATGGTCCCTGAGGCGGTGGTGGCCGAGTCGGTGTCTCCCGAGGGGGCGCTCATCGACGTCGTCCTCGCCAAGCGGGCGCCGGACCTGGGGCTCACCCTGCGCCGTCGGCTCGGGCAGGCCATTGACGAGGAGTCTCGTCGCACGGGGTATGATCCGCTGCTGGTGCTCGCGCTCATCGACGTCGAGTCCGACTTCGAGGAGGAAGCCCTCTCCGAGAAGGGAGCGCGCGGGCTGATGCAGATCAAGCCCAGCACGCTGCACTTCCTGGCGGAGAAGGAGGGGCTGCGACTGTCCCGCGAGGAGGTGATGTCCGATCCGGCGCTGTGCCTCCGGTTGGGCATTCGCTACCTGAGGACGCTGCAGGACCGCTTCGGCGGAGACCTGGACCTGGCGCTCATGGCCTACAACGCGGGCCCTACCCGAATCCGCGATGCCATGAAGGCCGGGGACCTGGACCGGTTCCGGCGCTATCCCCGCGCTGTTCGGCGTGACTTCCGGCGGTTCCGCGAGGGCCATGGCCTGGGCGGCGACTGGGCGCTGGCCCAGCGAGAGCTGCCCACGACGGGGGAGCCCGAGCCCACCACGGCCCCCTGAGCTTGGGATGAGATGAATCTCCGAGGTGTTCGTGCGCTCCATGCGAGCACACGCGCGCCTTGTCCCGTCCCGCAGGGTGCGATAAGTCGTTGCAAGTCCCCGGGACTGTTGAAGATTCCCAGGAGGCTCGACCATGCCCCGCACGTTTCCTCGCGCCGTTCTCGCCGCCGCCGTCCTCGCGGCCCCCGCTGTGGCGCTCGCCGGCTCTGTCTATCTCAACGGCATCAAGATCGACGGTGTGACGAACCAGCGGTTCGAGAAGGCCACCGTCCGCATCGACGAGCAGGGAAACATCTACATCGAGGCGCAGGGATACGCGGCGCGGGTGATGTCGGTGCCGGCCCCGGCCGCTCCCGTCGCAACGACGCCCACGCCGACTCCCCCGACGACTCCCGCCCCTGTCGCGGTACCCGCCGCGGCGACGAAAGAGCCCGCGCCCCAGGCAGTCCCGGCCGCGGGAACGCCTCCCGTCGCCTCGCCCGCGACTGTGACACCGACCGCCGCCGTGACGGGGCCGGCGCGCCTCACCCAGCGCTACTGGTTGGTGACGGAGCAGAGCGTGCCGGGGATGACGGAGTACGACATCGACCTGTACGTGAACTCGCGGTGGGTGCGGAAGCTGCGCAACAACGAGGAGCAGGTGGTGATGGACGTCACCAAGAACCTGCTGCCCGGCGACAACACGGTGACGCTGATCGCCCACAAGTCGGCGTCAGGGAGCCGGCGCAGCACGTCTCCGCAGCACGTGTTCCGGGTCATCATGGGGGAGGGGAACGAGGGTGGCGGCAACGTGATGATCGACAACCCGCTCATCCGCTTCCAGACGACCGCGGCGGATACCCAGGACGTCACGAAGGAGTTCACCCTCACCACGCGCTGAGGCGCCGTGAGGGGAACGGAGACCCACGTGTTCACCATCGACGAGCGCTACCGAGGACTGCCCGCCAGCCGCGAGCAGGTCCTCGCCCTGCACACCCCGCTCAACACGCCGCATGTGGCCATCCCCGGCAAGCAGGCTGGGGCCGCCCAGGCCTTCGTGGTGGGGCTGCGCGGAGGGCAGGGCGCGGGCGTGTTCATCTACCTGTACCTGGCGGATGCCGAGGACTGCGCCGTCTACGTGTCGGGCCGGCGCATCCAGAACGCAGAGGAGTTCCGCGAGGACGAGAGCGATGCGCTCGCGTTCCTGGAGTCGCTGGGCTTCATGATGGACAACGCCAACTGGCGCGCGATGGCGACGGCGCAGCAGGACGAGTTGCTGCGGACGCTCCCGGTGTTCTTCAAGGATCCGAAGCACGTGCCCGCGGTCAAGGCGCGCGCCGAGGAGAAGCGCAACGTGGCCACCACCTTGGGTCGTTTCCTGGCGGCCTTCTGACCTCGTACCCCGGATTCCAGCACATGCCTCGCATCTTCCTCGCCTGTTCTCTCGCTGTGGCGGTCGCGCTCGCTGGTTGCGTGCATGTCCCCACCGAGAAGGAACGCAACAGCTCGCAGATCCACTTCGATCTGGGCGTGCAGCAGCAGCAGAACGGCGACGTTCAGGACGCGCTGCGCGAGTTCCAGAAGGCGCTCGAGTACGACCCCGAGAACGCGGAGGCGCACAACGCGATGGGCGTCCTTCTGCACCTCGCCTTCCGGCGGCCGGCGGAGGCCAAGGAGCAGTACGAAGAGGCGCTCAAGCTGCGGCCGACGTTCTCGGAGGCGCGCACGAACCTGGCCAACGTCGAGCTGGATCAGGGCCGGTATGATCAGGCCATCAAGCTCTACGAAGAGGTCCTCAACGACATGCTCTACGCGACGCCGTTCATCGCGCAGGGCAACCTGGGGTGGGCCCAGTACAAGAAGGGCGAGACGGAGAAGGCCCTGCAGAGCATCAAGTCGGCCGTGACGCTCAACCCGAACTTCTGCCTGGGCTACAAGAACCTCGGCCTCATCTACGACGAGACGGGGCGCACCGAGGACGCGTGCCGGCAGTTCGGCCGATACCGGGAGAACTGCCCGGAGGTCGCGGACGCGTACCTGCGCGAGGGCGTCTGCCAGGCGAAGTTGGGGCAGGTGGATGCCGCGAAGCAGGCCTTCTCGCAGTGCGAGGCCAAGGCCAAGGCCAGCGAGCAGGGGCTGAAGGACGATTGCCACCGCCTGCTGGGTCACCTCTAGTCCGTTTCCCAGAGAGCCTGTGGACCACGTCGACTTTGGCAAGTACCTGAGCCAGCAGCGCGAGCTGCGGGGGTTGTCGCGCGAGGAGGTCTCGCGTGCGACGAAGATTCCCCCGAGCCTGGTCGCGGCGTTGGAAGCAGGGCAGGTGGAGCGCCTGCCCGCGCGCGTGTTCGTGCTGAACTACATCCGGGCGTATGCGCAGGTCATCGGTTTGTCTCCCGAGGAGGCCGTGCTGCGCTACGAGGAGGTGGACAAGGCCGTGCCCGCGCCCGCTCCGGCTCAGCTCGAACGCGAGCGGCGCAAGCGGGCCTACGTGAGCCTGGCCGCGCTCGTGGTGCTCGTCCTCGCGGGCGTGTACCTGTTCCTCGTGTTGACCGGGAAGCTTCCCTCGCCACTGAGGCGTTGAACGGGGCCATGGAGCGCTACGTCGACGAAGCACTGGTCCTGTCCACGACGGACTATGGAGACTCGGATCGGCTGGTGACCGTGCTGACGCGCGAGCACGGGAAGCTGACCGCGTTCGCCGCGGGGGCACGCAAGAGCAAGCGACGGTTCGCGGGCGCGCTCGAGCCGTTCATGCGCCTTCGCATCCATGTCGTGGAGACGCGAGGGACGACGGTCCGGCTGGACGCGGCGGACATCGTCGCGGGGTACTACGCGGCCCGTGACGACCTGTCCCTCATCGCGCGCGCTCTCTACGCGGTGGAGCTGTGCCGCGAGCTGACCCGAGAGCACGAACCGCAGGCTGAACTCTTCACGCTGCTGGAGGAGTACCTGGTCCGGCTGAACGCGAAGGAGGCGGGCCCCACCTCGCTGCTGGCGTTCGAGCTGTCGGTCCTGGCGCATGCGGGGCTGATGCCTCGGTTCGATTCCTGCTCGCTGTGCGGGGGGATTCCGGGCGAGCGTCCTCGGTTTGATCAAGAGCACGGCGGCGCCGTCTGCGAGCCGTGTGGTGGTCGGGCTCGCGAGTCCGTGGCGGTCCCCGTGGCGCTGCTGTCTGGGCTGCGTGCCTTGCAAGAGGGCCAGCGCACGCCGCTGCCCGCGGACCTTCGGGCCCGAGCGCGAGGACTGCTCAACGTCTTCATCTCCCATCACCTGGGCCGGCGCTTGAAGAGCGTGGACTTCATGGCGCAGGTGGGGCTCGACTAGGACAGCGCGACATGAGCGACGCGGGGCCGCTGGACGTGGTGTGCGTGGGGGAGACCCTGGTGGACTTCCTCCCCGCGGCGGCGGGGCGCGCGGTGCGGGACGTGGAGTCCTGGCACCCGTGCTCCGGAGGCTCTCCCGCCAACGTCGCGGTGGGGCTCGCGAGGCTCGGACTTCGCTCGGCGATGGTAGGCGTGGTGGGCGCGGATGAGTTCGGGCACTTCCTTCGGGAGCGGCTGGCCGCGGAGGGCGTGGACATCAGTCACCTGCGACAGGTGACCGAGGCGCGCACGGGGCTGGTGTTCATCTCCCTGGATGCGAAGGGGGAGCGCACCTTCACGTTCTTCCGGACGCGCTCCGCGGAGTTCCTGCTCGGACGCGCGGATGTAGACCCCACGTTCCTCTCTCGTGGGAGGGTGGTTCACTGTGGCTCGAACTCGCTGCTGTTGCCCGAGGCGCGCGAGGCCATGGTCACCATCCTCGAGACGGCGCGGGCCGCGGGCCGCATCGTGAGCTGCGATCCCAACCTGCGCCTGCATGCGTGGGAGGATCCGAGCGAACTGAAGGCGCTGCTCGGAAAGCTGTTGCCGCTGTGCTCGGTGGTGAAGCTGTCCGAGGAGGAGATCTCCTTCTGCACCGGCGCGGCGACGCCCGAGGACGCGCTGGCGGCGCTGTCCGCCATGGGCGTGCGACTGCCCGTGGTGACGCTGGGCGAGCGCGGCGTCGTCTTCCTCTGGAACGGGGAGCAGGTTCATGTCCCGGCCCCGCGCGTGGACGTGGTGGACACCACGGGCGCGGGCGATGGCTTCGTGGCGGGGCTCCTGCACGGACTGGTGCGTTGGTACGGAACGCCTGGAGCGCTCGCGCAGGCGACGCGCGCGGAGCTGGAGTCGCTCTGCACGTTCGCGTGCGCGGTGGGCGCTCAGGTGGTGACCCGCCTGGGCGCCGTGGCCGCGCTCCCTCGCGTCAGCGAAGTGGCGGCGTGGCTGACTCGCCGTCCGCCTCCCGCTGGGTAAGGTGGGGCGCTGCCCTGTCGGCCTGATGCGTCAAGGCGCGTTGCGGGAGCGCCCGCGCGCCCTTTTTCGCGTCGCGGATCCGCTGCTCGCACGAGCGGAGGGGCGGACCTGGGGTCTTTTCGACGCGTTGTCAATCGACGGTGAGGTCGCGGCCGGGTAACATGCTGCGGCACATGAGTACGCAGGGAGGCGCCGGAGCTGATCCCGATCGGGGGCGGCGCATTGGAAAATACGAGATTCTCACCCGCCTCTCGATGGGGGGAATGGCGGAGCTGTTCCTGGCCTTCACCTCGGGGCCCGGCGGCTTCCGCAAGTTCGTCGCGGTGAAGCAGATCCTCCCGGACATCAAGAAGGACGACCAGTTCGTCAAGATGTTCCTGGATGAGGCGCGCATCACCGCGGCGTTCTCCCACGCCAACATCGGACAGGTTTTCGATCTGGGCGAGGAGGACGGCGAGCTGTACCTCGCCATGGAGTTCCTGCCCGGCCAGAACCTCGAGCAGGTGGTGAAGGCGGCCGCTCGCAAGGGCCAGCCGCTCCCTGTCGGGTTCTCGGCGCGCGTGCTGCGCGACTCGTGCCTGGGGCTGCATTACGCGCACCACTTCACGGATCCCGCCGGCAAGCCCGTGGCGGTGGTGCACCGCGACGTCTCGCCGAAGAACGTGATGATCACCTACGACGGTGTCGTGAAGGTGATCGACTTCGGTATCGCGAAGGCACGCGGGAAGCTCGGTCGCACGCAGGTGGGGACGGTGAAGGGGACCAGCGGCTACATGTCCCCGGAGCAGGTTCGCAACCAGGCGTTGGACGGCCGCAGCGATCTGTTCTCCGCGGGCGTGATGCTGCATGAGCTGCTGACGGGCCAGCGTCTCTTCAACGGGCCTCACGAAGCCGCGGTGATGATGCAGATCGTGAGCGACGAGATTCCCTCGCCTCGCTCGGTCAATCCCGGGGTGCCCGAGGCGCTGGACGCGGTGGTGATGCGCGCGCTCGCGCGGGATTCCTCCAAGCGCTTCGCCACGTGCCGCGAGATGGCGCGCGCCATCGATGCCGCGCTGGGCTCGGAGCTGTTCGACGAAGACGGCATGGTGGCCGTCATGGGCGAACTCTTCGAGGAGAAGCGCCAGAAGACGCGCACGCTCCTGGAACTGGCCAGCCGGGCCGAGGATGCCCGCGTCAGCGAGGCCGCCGGCGCGCTTCAGCAGGACGATGGCACGGACGGCGCCGCGTCGGCGAAGGCCCCGCCACGCCCACGGCTCACGCCGGATGTCCCCTCGGACTCCAACACGCCGACGCGCAGCCTGCCCGCGCGTCGCCCCGAGCCTGCCCACGCGCCTCGAACGGGGCGCACGGTCGATACGTCCCCAGGCACGCGGACGCCTCGCCCGGCAGGCGCGGATGCCGCGGCGCCCGCGCGCGCGCCTCGGGGGGACAGTACTCCCGAGGGGGCCCCGTCACGGACTCCGCGCCCACGGCTCGTCGCGAAGCCCGAGGCAGACGAGACCTCCGCGCAGACGGGTGTCGAGGAAGCCCTCAACGAGCCGAGCGACCTGCAGACGCAGCGCTTCAAGTCTCGGCCACCGCGGCCCGGTGCGACGCCCGCGCGGTCGGGGCGCTCTGCTGGCGCGCGCAGCGACACGCCACGAGAGACGCCGGCGAGTGGCAAGCAGGGCTCGGGTTGGCTTGGAAAGATTGTCTGGCTGGGCATCATCGCGGGCTTGGGCGTGCTCGTGTCGCGCGAGCCCGTGCGCAAGATGTTCGTGCCCGCCTATGAGTCCGCGAAGAAGTGGGTGAAGGACGAGCTGGATCCGCCCGCGCCTCAGGACCCCACGGCGGACGCGAAGTGGCCGCCAGCACCCCGCAGCGGTCCTCCCGCCACCTTCGTCCAGCACGAGGCCCCGGCCGCCGAGCCGACGCCGCCACCTCCCGCCCCGGCCGAGCCGCCCGCCAAGGTCGAGGAGCCCGTCGTCGAGGAGAAGAAGGACACCAAGGCCGCCACCGCGAGCAAGGGGACGCGCGCAACCAAGGAGAGCGCCAGCCCCGCGCATCGTCCGGGGACGCCGGAGGACGCGGTCGCGGCCAAGGGCAAGCGAGGTCGCCCGGCGACTCCCGAGGCGCCCGCGCCTCAGCGCACGCCCGCGGAGGAGCCCGTCACCACCGTGACGCAGAACCCCGATGGCATGGCTCAGGTGCTCGACACGCGCACGTCGAAGGGCGCGGCGAAGGCGGGCCTGGGTTGGCTGACACTGTCGACGCTGCCGCTGCACGCGGCGGTGTTCGACGGCTCCACGCAGTTGGGGACCACTCCGCTGCAGAAGTTCCCGCTTCCGGTGGGGACCTACCGCTTGCGCGTGGTGGACCCGGCCAGCTCCGAAGGCGCGAGCAAGCTGTTGTCCGCTCCCATCCGTCCGGGCGAAGTGACGAAGCTCCAGATTCGACTGGCCGACCTCCCGAACTACGCGGACTGACGGCCGTTCTTGACGCTCCCGGACCCCCTCACTAGGGTCCGCGCGTCTTTCCTTCGACGCACTGCGAGAAGGACTCGCCAGCTATGTACTTCCAGGACCTGATCCTCACGCTCCAGAATCACTGGGCCAACCAGGGCTGCATCATCACCCAGTCGTACGACACTGAGGTGGGCGCAGGGACCATGGCGCCCTATACGTTCCTTCGCGCGCTCGGTCCCGAGCCCTGGAACGTCGCGTACGTGCAGCCGTCGCGTCGCCCCGCGGATGGTCGCTTCGGTGAGAACCCGAACCGTCTGTTCCAGCACCACCAGTTCCAGGTCATCCTCAAGCCGGCGCCGAAGAACGTCCAGGAGCTGTACCTGGAGTCGCTCCGGAAGATTGGCGTGGATCCGCTCGCGCACGACATCCGCTTCGTCGAGGACGACTGGGAGTCGCCGACCCTGGGCGCGTGGGGCCTGGGGTGGGAGGTGTGGTGTGACGGGCAGGAGATCACCCAGTTCACCTACTTCCAGCAGTGCGGTGGCTTTGACTGCAAGCCCGTCGCGGCGGAGCTCACCTACGGCCTGGAGCGCCTCTGCACCTATCTGCAGAGCGTGGAGAACGTCTTCGACCTCGAGTGGGTCAAGGGCGTGAAGTACCGGGAGATCTTCCATCCGAACGAAGTGGAGATGAGCGAGTACGCGCTCCACCAGTCGGATCCGCAGATGCTCTTTGCTCTGTTCGACGCGTACGAGAAGGAGTGCAAGCGCCTCATCGAGCGCAAGCTGCCGCTGCCGGCGTACGACTACGCGCTGAAGTGCTCGCACACGTTCAACCTGCTGGACGCGCGCGGCGCCATCTCCGTCACGGAGCGCGCCAACTTCATCAAGCGCGTGCGCGACAACGCGCGCCTGTGCGCGGAGGGCTACCTCCAGATGCGCGAGCGCCTGGGCTATCCGCTGACCAAGACGCCGTGGACCGTGGGCGAGCAGCCGCCGGTGCTCGAGGGCAAGCCCGCGAGCGACTACTGGAAGACGGTGCAGCTCAACAAGCCGGTGGAGAAGAAGGACAAGGCGGAGGTGGCCCGTGGCGCGTGATCTTCTCCTGGAGGTGGGCGCCGAGGAGATTCCGGCGTCGTTCATCGTCCCCGCGCTGGAGGACCTGAAGCGCGTGCTCACCGAGCGGATGGCCGAGGCGCGCCTGAAGCACGGCGAGGTGCGCACCCTGGGAACGCCGCGCCGCCTGGCCGTGCTCGTGCGCGACATCGCTGACTCGGGCGACGACGTGGTGAAGGAGGTCCTCGGGCCCAGCGCCAAGGCCGCCTTCGATGCCCAGGGCAAGGCCACCAAGGCGGCGGAGAAGTTCGCCGAGAGCCTCAAGCTGGACGTGTCCGCGCTCGGGCGGACGCAGACCGCCAAGGGCGAGTACGTGTCCGCGCGAGTCGAGGAGAAGGGCCGCCCGGCCGCCGCGGTGCTCCAGGACGCGCTGCACGCGGCGGTGCACGGCGTGAACTTCCGCAAGTCCATGCGCTGGGGCGACGTGGACGTGGCCTTTGCTCGACCGGTGCAGTGGCTGATCGCGCTGTTGGGCGGGGAGGTGTTGCCGGTGGTGTTCGGCGACGTGAAGAGTGGCCGCACCACCTACGGTCACCGCTTCCTGGCCCCGGGCGCCATCGAGGTGGCGGCGCCGAAGGACTACGAGCCCGCGCTGGAGAAGGCGCACGTCATTCCGGATCTCGCCAAGCGCCGCGCGCTCCTCGTGGAGCGGGTGCGGGCCGCGGCGCAGTCCGCGGGCGGCGCGGTGCTAGAGGACGAGGGGCTGATGGATCAGGTCACCAACCTGGTCGAGCTGCCGAATCCGGTGGTGGGCACGTTCGAGGCGCGTCACCTCGACCTGCCGCCCGAGGTGCTGGTGCAGGAGATGAAGAGCCACCAGCGCTATTTCTCGCTGGTGGACGGGCAGGGGAAGCTGCTGCCCAAGTTCATCGCGGTGTCCAACACGCCCGTGCGCGACCCGCAGCTCAGCCTGCGCGGCTACGAGCGCGTGCTGCGCTCGCGCCTGGCGGACGGACGCTTCTTCTTCGACGAGGATCGCAAGACGCCGCTGGCCGACCGCGTGGAGAAGCTGGGCCGCGTGGTGTGGCAGAACCAGCTCGGCACCTACCTGGACAAGGTGGAGCGGTTTCGCTCGCTGGCCGTCTGGCTGGCGGAGCGCTCCGGCAAGGCGAGCGAGGCGGCCACCATCGAGCGCGCCGCCACGCTTTCCAAGGCGGACCTCGTCACGGGCATGGTGGGCGAGTTCCCCGAGCTGCAAGGCGTGATGGGCCGCGAGTACGCGCGCGTTGGGGGCGAGCCGGAGGCGGTGGCGGTCGCCATCTTCGAGCACTACCTGCCGCGTGGCGCCGAGGATGCGCTGCCGTCGCAGGACGGCGGGGCCTTTGTCGGCATCGCGGACCGGCTCGATTCGCTGTGCGGCATCTTCGCCATTGGCAAGGCGCCGTCGGGCGCGGCGGATCCGTTCGCGCTGCGTCGCGCCTGCCTGGCCATCATTCGCATCGTGCTGGGGCGGGGCTATCGCTTCAGCCTGTCGGGCGCGGTGGACGAGGCGCTGCGCTTGCTCGCGCCGAAGATCGCCAACGTGAAGCGAAAGCCGGGCGAGGCCCCGCCGCGCGAGCAGGTGCTGGAGTTCTTCCGCGGCCGCCTCAAGGCGCTGTGGGGGGAGCAGCACCGCACGGACGTGGTGGAGGCCGTGCTGTCCGCGGGGTTCGATGACCTGGTGGCGGCGCACAAGCGGGTGGAGGCGCTGAGCCTGCTCGTGGGGCGCGCGGACTTCCAGCCGCTCGCGGTGGCGTTCAAGCGCGTGGCGAACATCGTCGAGAAGCAGGGCAAGGACGTCGCGGAGGGGCAGACGAATCCGCAGAAGTTCACGGACGAGCCCGAGCGCAACCTGCACGCGGCCTTCACCCAGGCTCGCTCCAAGGTGGGCACCCTGGTGGGCACGGATGACTTCGCCGGCGCGCTGCGCGAGATCACCAGCCTGAAGCCCGCCGTGGATGTCTTCTTCGACAAGGTGATGGTGATGGCGGAGGACAAGGACCTCCGCGAGAACCGCATCCGGTTCCTCACGGAGATTGGCGCCCTGTTCAATCAGGTGGCCGACTTCTCGAAGATCCAGGCCGAGACGCCCGCGTCCGCGGCCTGAGCCCCTCTGGAAGGGGACTGGCACCGGGATTCCCGGGGTGGCTGCTTGCCTCCCCGGGGGTCCGGAGCCGTTGGGTGGCGGGCGTCCGGGAATACGGCGAGCCCTTTGCAGTTGCCCGCGACGGGGCCCGTTCCTACACTCCGCCCCCCTCTGATGCGCCCCTCCTTCCTGACCTCCGCGCTCCTGCTGCTCGCGTCGTGCTCGGCCACCACCGAGTCACACCCGCCTCCCTCGACCCGCTTCGTGTACCCAAGCGGACTCGAGTTCTGGCGACCCGCGGGCAGCCTTTCGCCGTCCACCAACGGCTACCTCTTCGTCGCGAGCGCCAACTTCGACAGCTGCTTCGACAGCGGCGCGGTCATGGCGGTCAACCTGGATGCGATTGGAAAGGGAGAAGGCAAGCCGCTGCCCACCCTGGACCCCGCGCATCCCTTCAGCGGCTCACCGCTGGAGATCACCGAGCTGAACGTGCCCTCCGAGGCGTACGTCCAGATCGACAGCTTCGCGGGGGAGATGGCCTCGTGGAGCAACCCCGGCAACGGTGGGTTGCCGCGCCTCTTCGTGCCGTCTCGCGCGAAGAACAACTTCCTGCACGCCATCGACTTCAAGCTGGATGGCAGCACGGGCTCCCTCGCGTGCGCGCAGAGCGGCGCCGGGCGTGACTGCTCTCAGAACGCGCTGTCGCTCTCGAGCGACATTCCGCACTCGGAGGCGGACCTCCCAAGGGCGCCTTCGCCCATTGGCGTCACCGTGGATCCGGCCTCGGGTGCCGTGTACGTGACGCACTCGGAAGCGGCGGACTCTCCGGCGCGCACGAGCAAGAACTTCGCGAGCTACCTGGTCTCGGTGCCGGCGGACAAGCCCGTCCGAGACAGCTTGGAGTTCATCCTGCTGTCGCGTGACGGCCTGACGTACGGCGGCACGGACGCGACGGCGGTGGGGGACGGGTACCTCTACGTCACCGGGCGCAACTACGTGCAGGGCTCGTCGGGCACGGTGGGCGCCAGCTTCATCCTCCGGCTGGTCGACAAGTACGACCACGCGCACGTCATCGAGCCGAACGTCTTCTCGCAGGTCCGCATCAGCGAGGCGCGTGGGGCGCAGGTGGTGCGCGCTCCGGTGGACCCCGCCGCGCCCCTGGTGCGCAAGGAGCGGCTCTACATGCTGGCCCGCGGGCCAGACACGCTGCTCGTCTTCGACTTCGAGTACAAGCTGCCGGATCCAGCCCTCGGCGAGCAGCGCCCGAGCACGCCCACGTTCCGCATCGTCTCGACCGTGCCGTTGCCGGGTGGAACGAGCGAGCTGCGGCTGGTGCGCCGCTCGAAGGACTCGGTGGGGGACAACATCATCGCGGTGACGAGCACGACGGATGGCGCCCTGTCCCTCTATGACGAGAAGCTGGGGCAGGTCGTCGCGCAGGTGGCGCTCGGCACGGGCTTGAACCAGAACACGAACCCCACGCAGTCCTTCGGTCTGGCGGTCGACAACCCGGACGGAGAGCTGGCCGCAGGGGCTGCGGGACGGCTGAACGCGGCCCGGATTTTCGTGACGAACTTCGGCGCGGGCCAGGTCACAGTGGTCGACATTCCCGAACTCAATCGTCCCCAAGATGCACGCCTCGTCGCGCGCATCGGCACGCGCCAGGAGCGCGATCTGCGCCAGGGCACCAGCGTGTGTGAGGAGAACAACCCGTGAAGCGCAGCACCCTTGCCGCCCTGATGCTGGGCGCCGCCGGCTTGACCGGGGCGTGCTCGGATACGACGACGACCGCTGGCGCCGCGGGCCTGTCGGGCACGTATGACGTTGCGCTCGTGGACCCGCTCGTCTTCGTGACGTCGCAGGACCAGAACGAGCTGCGCGTGCTGGACCTGGACAGCTCGCCGCGCCAGTTCATGCCCGCCCCCAACCCGCTCCAGCCCTTGGCCATCCCAGTCCTGGAGCGGCCGGACGCGCTCACGCGAGACACGGGCTACGACGCCGCGGGCTTCGATGTGCGGGGGCCCTATGTGTACGCCCGCAGCTCTGGAGGTCAGCGCATCTCCGTGGTGGCCGCGGATCGCTCACGGCTCGTCGAGGTGCAGCGCCTGGACGTGGGCGCGCTGCTGACGGCGTTCGCGGCGCGGTCTCCCGCGGCCGACGGCGCGCCCAGCGTGCTCTACTACGCCCTGCAGACCCAGCCGGCCGGCATGGATGCGACGGCGTGCCCCGCGGGAGTGGGCGTCATCATGCGGCAGGAGCTGCCAGGGCCGGACGCGCTCGCGAGCGCCTCGTTGCCCGCGCCCACGCCGGTCTTCTGCATGGATCCGCAGGAGTCCGCGCTGTCCCTGGTGGTGTTGCCGAAGGTCGATGCCTCTGGGACGTCGGCAGGGGAGCCCGAGCCGCTGGCGGTGGCGCTGCGCAACGTCAATCGTTCCTCGGCCAATCCTGGCGCGACCCTCAGCCGGACCATCCGCATCCGGGGCGAGGTCACCGCCGCCGGTCCGAAGCAGACTCCGCTGGTCACCTACACGCGGCCCGAGCAGGGCGCGGGGACCGGAACGGCCATCGCCGCGCGGCTGCTGGCCACGCATTCCATCGTCCAGTCGGAGGTCGTCGACGGCGATGGCAAAGTGGTCACGGACGAGAATGGCAACATCGTCTTCACGCCTGTTCCGGGGATGGGCGCCGGGCGATTCATCTACGCGGTGCTCGATGAGTTGACCTGCACGGGCGCCAGCTGCGTGGGCGTCATCGCGATCGACTCGGAGACGGGCCAGTTGGCCAAGGACGTCACGGGCGCGGACATGCTCACGCTCCTGCCTCCCGCGGGCCTGCCCACGGGGCTGACCCTGCACCGGGGCCTGAACATCAACAACCGCAGCGACAGTGGGACTGCCAAGGCCTTCTATCCGCTGCTGGGGATCATGCCGTCCTCGGATGGCACCATCACGCTGTTCCGTGCCGACACGCGCCGCGCGCTCAACCTGTCGACGTCCGTGCCGACCAAGAAGGTCGAGCTGCGGGACGCGCTGGAAGTGGCGCGGTCCCCTCAGCCAGACAACCCGGTCCAGGTGGTCCAGGGCTACCGGGACCCGAATGATCCGCTCAACGTCATTCCGGTGTGCACGGACACGAACAGCCTGTGTGGAGGCTCGCTCCCGAGCATCACCTGGCGCATCGTCGCCAACGGAGTCCTGCCGGGGCTCTCCGCGGTGGCCCGGGACGTCAACAGCCCCGTGCTGACCGTGGACGCAGCCCAGGGCAGCCTCATCCAGGACAACGACCTCATCTCGCTCCAGACGGATACGGTGGCGTGCAGCACGAACCTGCGGGTCAAGAAGGTCACGCTGGGCGACGGACGGGTGCAGATCCTCGACACCGCCGTGACGCCGCTGCCGACCGACTGCGCCGCGTACGGGCGGTTCTCGGTGCTCGCGGACGGGGCGGAGAAGTTCGTCCTCTACTCGGGCACGGAGACCAGCGACAACTACGTCCGCCGGCTCGCGGGGGCGACGTACTACGAGATCCTGCAGCCCTCGTCGTACTACTACCACCCGGACAACTTCGGTAAGCCCGGGTTCCCGGCCACGCCGCCCTCTGCGTTCCTGTACATCAGCTACACCACGGTGCAGGCGGGAGACCGCTACGTGGTGGGCCTGTCTTCGGGATACCGCCCGTACGTGTTCTCCGTGGACAACTCGAGCACGTCGGGGCTGAGCGCGTTCCGCCTGCCGGGACCCGTGGTCGCGGCCGAGGTCAACTCGAATACCGAGGCCTATATCGCCTACCCGTCAGCGGACGGCATCCTCCAGGTCACGCTCCAGGTCGTGGTGGACAACGAGGCCAACCTCCAGGCTGTGCGCTCGTTCCAGTAAACTGGGCGGGCCGAGAGCGGTCTGCTATCGTCCGAAGCGTCCAGTTTCGCCGAGTCAAGACCGATGATCGATCAGAACTCCCGCCCTGCCCGCAAGGTCGGCATCGCCGACCACCTGTGGGAGACGTACGAAGACATGGCCCAGCAGATGGGCTCCGATCGTGACGCGCTCATCAATCAGGCGCTGTTCATGTTCGCCCGGCTGAATGGGTTCATCGAGGCGAGAGGCCGGGGAGAGGCCTCCGCCGCCGTGGCTCCCGCGCCGGCTGCTTCGCGTCCCGCCGCCGCCCCCCCGCCGTCCCGCCCCGCGTCTCCGCCGGTGCTCGCGCCCGCGCCGGCGCCCCGCCTGGAGCCGACCCCGCAGCCTGCCCCTGCCGCACGCCCTCCGCCGCGCCTCGCCGAGGAGCGCGCCTCCGCCAACAACGGGCTCGACAACGACCCGGCGCGTCGCGAGGTCGCGGAGCGCGTGTTGGAGACGGCCGCGGAGCTGGAGCGGCTCATCAAGGGGAAGAACGAGCCGCCTCCTCCCAACGACGACATGGTCGAGGACGAGGAGCCCCTGCCGGACAACGAGGACCCGGGCATGGAGGATATGCCCGACGAGCCCGCGGAGCCCGAGCCGGAGGAAGAGGAGAGCGCCGACGAACTCGCCGAGGAGGAGGGCGCGGCCCTCTACCTGGTGACCGAGTCCGGGGACGAGGAGCAGATCGTCAAGGAGCGCTTCGTCATCGGCCGCGGCAAGCACTGCGACTTCGTCATCAACTCGGGCAAGGTGTCGCGCGAGCACGCTGTCATCACGAATGACGGCGGCGAGTTCTTCATCGAGGACCTGGGTTCGTCCAACGGCACGTGGTTCAACAAGAACCGCATCAAGCGCCGGAAGATTGAAGACGGGGACGAGTACTTCATCTGCAGTGAGAAGATTCGCCTCCTGGTCCGGTGAGCGTCAGCCCCGACCCGAGGGCTTCCCGCTGTTCGCCAATTGACGGGATCCAGGCGTCCCTGGTTTGATACCGGACGCCTGTCCGCGAAGGGGACAGGTGCCGGATGACACCTGCTCAGCTCGCGCTGTGGACGATCCTCGGAGTGGCACTGGTGATCTCGGTGGTGACGGATGTCCTGCGCCGCCGGATCCTGGATGTCGTCACCTACCCGCTCGTGGTGGTGGCGCTGGGCACGCGTCTGGCCACCGAGGGGTGGGGCGGTCTGGAGCAGGGGTTGGTGAGCGGGGCAGTGTCGGGACTGGGGCTGTCGTTGGTGCTCCTGCCCGGCGCGTTACGGGGGCGGATGGGGTGGGGTGACGTGAAGCTGATGGCCGGCGTGGGCGCGGTGCTGGGGTTCCCGGCGGTGCTCGCGGCGGCGGCCTTCATCTCGCTGGTGGGCGCGCTGCAGGCAACGGTGACGTTGCTGTGGCATGGCGCCGTGTGGGACACGCTGGCGGCGGTGGGGCGGCGGTGGGCGGTGCGGGCGCGGTTGTTGCGCGAGGACGCGGACATCGGGCCGCGGCACAGCATTCCCTACGGGGTGGCCATCGCGCTTGGCACCTTCTGGGCCATGTGGTGGCAGCACAAGAGTTTGGGTTAGCTCGGATTCGGAACGCGGAAGAGGGGTCTCGTACGATGTACACACGCTTCACGCACGCTGCGGCACTTGGCGCTCTCGTCGCTCTCGTGGCCAGTGCTCCGGCGCTGGCCCAGGAGGGCAGCACCGTCAGCCTGGGAGTGGGCACCCAGAAGGTGGTCAGCATCCCCGGCCTGAGCCGAGTCGCCCTTGGCGACCCGTCCGTCGCGGATGTGAGCACGCTGGGCACCAGCCAGCTGCTCATCACCGGTAAGCAGGAAGGCAAGACGACGCTGCTCGTCTGGAAGACGTCAGGCCAGCGCGTCAGCTACAACGTCACCGTCCGCAAGCAGGACCCCAACGAGGTCATCTCGGAGATCAAGCGACTCCTGGGAGAGATCGAGGGCGTCTCGGTGCGCATGGTGGGTGACCGCATCTACCTGGACGGTCAGGCCTACACGACGCAGGACGCGGACCGCATCGAGCAGGTGGTGAGCCTCTATCCGAACGTGAAGTCGTTCGTGAAGATCGCCCCCAACGCCAAGAAGCTGGTCGCGCAGAACCTCAACGCGGCCTTCCAGAAGGCCGGGCTGCGCAACGTGCAGGCCAACGTGGTGGGCGCCACCATCTTCCTGGAGGGCTCCGTGGAGAGCCAGCAGGACCTGCAGAAGGCCGAGCTCATCACCAAGGCCATCGGCGAGAAGGTGGAGAACCTGCTGGTGGTCGGCATCAAGCGGATGATCCTCACCGAGGTCCAGTTCGTCGAAATCCGCCGCGACAGCCGCGACCGGTACGGCATCAAGTACCCGACGGACATCACGGGCACGGCGAGCATCGCGGCCAACATCACCCAGGAGCTGTTCCCGGGCACGTTCGGGCAGGGCGCCTCGCAGATCGGCATCGGCGCGGGCTCGGCGTTCACGGTGGGCTTCCAGAGCAACGACGGCTACGGCCGCCTGCTCGCCCAGCCGAAGCTGGTGTGCGCCAGCGGTGAGAAGGCGGAGTTCCTGGCGGGCGGCGAGGTTCCCATCCCGCTCATCACGAACACGCAGGCCACGGTCGAGTTCAAGCCCTACGGCGTCATCCTGAACATCCGGCCCACGGCGGACCGCAACGGCAACATCCAGACCGAGGTCGAGGCCGAGGCGTCGGAGATCGACACGTCAGTGGCCGTCTCCTTCGGTGGTTCGTCCGCCATCCCCGGCTTCCGGACCCGCAAGGTGAAGACGAACGTCACCGTGCGCCACGGAGAGACCATCGTGCTGTCGGGTGTCTTCAGCCACGACGAGCAGAAGGCCGTCTCGAAGATTCCGGGCCTGGGCAACATCCCCATCGTGGGCGAGCTGTTCAAGAACCGCGCGTTCGACACGACCAAGCGCGAGCTGGTCATCTTCGTCACGCCGCGCATCGTGAACCCGGATTCCGACAAGGTCCGGACCATCATCGAGGACGTGAAGAGCCGCTACAAGCAGGCGCGCTCCGAGGTGAACTTCAACATCTTCGACTGAGCGAGGGGCCCCTCGGGGGCCACCATCGCGGTGACGGGCCGGGCTCGCCTCTCTTCCAGAGGCGGGTGCCGGCCCGGTTTCTTTCAGGCATCACGCGCGGGAGACGAGCAGCGCCCTTTGAGGTGGCGTGGGTGCTTGGTAGGATCCGCCCCCATGTTTCTGATCACCCTCGCGGAAAAGGGCGGCGGAACCGAGCAGCGTGAGTTCGACAAGAACGAGATCACGATCGGCCGTCTTGCAGGAAACGACATCGTCCTCGCGAAGGGCAACGTCTCCAAATACCACTCCCGCATCGTCGCGAAGGACGGCAAGTGCATCATCGTGGACATGAAGTCCACGAACGGCACCTTCGTGAACGGCAAGAAGATCGGCGCGCCGCAGGTGCTCAAGCCGTCCGATCAGATCTACATCGGCGACTACATCATCAACGCGGAGATCCTCGATGAGGAGGCGCCCGCGATGACGCGCACCGCCGCTCCCGAGGAGGAGTACTACGACGAGGGCGGCGAGGAGGCCTACGAGCAGGAGGAAGAGGAGGCCTACGAAGAAGAGGCGCCCGAAGAGGCACCTGCCCCGGCGGCTCCCGCGAAGAACATGCCTGCGTCGCTCGCCGCGGCGATGGCGAAGAACAAGAAGAAGGTGGACCCCCGGCTGGAGCGCTACTCGCGCTTGCAGAAGGAGATCCACGATCGGCTCATCGAGTACCTCGACCTGCGTCGCATGGACATGGACCGGCTCGGTGACGAGGAACTCTGGCGCCGCACCGAGAAGGCCATCCGCGACATCATCGACCAGATGGACGCGGACGGTGAGTTGCCCGAGGACGTGGACCGCGAGGAGCTGCTCACCGACGTCATCAACGAGGCGCTGGGCCTGGGGCCCCTCGAAGCGTTCCTCGCGTCGGATGAGATCAGCGAGATCATGGTGAACCACGCCAACCAGATCTACATCGAGCGCAAGGGCAAGCTGACGCTGTCGGAGAAGACGTTCTCGTCGAACCAGGCGGTGCTGGGCGTCATCGAGCGCATCGTGGCGCCCATCGGACGCCGCATCGACGAGTCGAGCCCGCTGGTGGACGCGCGCCTCAAGGACGGCAGCCGCGTGAACGCCATCATCCCGCCGCTGGCGCTCAAGGGCCCCTGCATCACCATCCGCAAGTTCAAGAAGGACTCGCTGAAGATCCAGGACCTGGTGAAGTACAAGACGCTCACCGCGCAGATGGCCGAGTTCCTGGAGATGTGCGTG
The DNA here is from genome assembly GCA_016458225.1 of Myxococcaceae bacterium JPH2. Taxonomy (NCBI): domain Bacteria; kingdom Pseudomonadati; phylum Myxococcota; class Myxococcia; order Myxococcales; family Myxococcaceae; species Myxococcaceae bacterium JPH2. The sequence continues at coordinate 32,979 of JAEMGR010000032.1, forward strand.
AAGGCCCGGCGCAACATCGTCATCTCGGGCGGCACGGGCTCGGGGAAGACGACGACGCTGAACATCATCAGCTCGTTCATCCCCGACAGTGAGCGCATCGTCACGGTGGAGGACGCCGCGGAGCTCCAGCTGCCGCAGGACCACTGGGTGCAGCTGGAGAGCCGCCCGCCCAACCTGGAAGGCAAGGGCGCCATCACCATCCGCGACCTGGTGAAGAACTGCCTGCGCATGCGGCCGGACCGCATCGTCGTGGGTGAGTGCCGCTCGGGCGAGACGCTGGACATGCTCCAGGCCATGAACACCGGCCACGACGGTTCGCTCACCACGCTGCACGCGAACACGCCGCGAGACGCCATCGCTCGGCTGGAGACGATGGTGCTCATGTCCGGCATGGAGCTGCCGGTGAAGGCCATCCGCGAGCAGATCGCCAGCGCGGTGCACATGATCGTGCAGCAGACGCGCTTCTCCGACGGTACGCGGAAGATCTGCTACGTCACCGAGGTGTCGGGCATGGAGGTCGACATCGTGACCCTCCAGGACATCTTCTACTTCAAGCAGGACGGGTTCACGGAGGACCACAAGGTGCGTGGCCGCTTCGTGGCGTCGGGCTTCGTGCCGAAGTTCTACGACGAGCTTCAGCGCAAGGGCATTCCCGTGAACATGAGCATCTTCCGCGAGGACTGACGCGCCCATGGCTACCCTGGTCGTCCGTCACCCTGATGGCAGCGAGACTGAACATGCCCTCACTGGCGAGCTGAAGATTGGCCGCCAGGAAGGCAATGACCTGCTCCTCACCGAGGGCGGCGTGTCGCGCAATCACGCGCGCGTCTTCGAGGACGGGGGCAGCGTCTTCATCGAAGACCTCAAGAGCGCCAACGGCACCTACGTTGATGGGGAGCGCATCGAGGAGGCCACGCCGCTCTCGCCGCAGTCGAAGGTGGTGCTGGGCGACTACGAGCTTCAGCTCAAGGCCGCGGCCCGAGGCACGTCGGGGGCGCGCAAGGCGGTGAAGCCGACGTCCTCGCCCGGCGGGGTGCCGCTGGGGACGGGTGAAGCCCGTGCCACGCGCGCCATGCCGAGCCTGCAGCAGAAGAAGGCCGCGGGGCCCGCGCCTGGCGCGGCGATCGCCAAGCGTCCCGCGCGTCCCGCCGCTGGCAGCGGAGCCGGGGCCCCCACCGCGGCCACGGGCCCCATGTTGCGCGGCATGACGGGGCCGTGGGCGGGCAAGACTTTCAACATCGGCGCCAAGCTGCTCGTCGGGCGGCAGCCTCCCGCGGGCGTCGTCCTCGAGGACGACTCGGTGAGCCGGCGCCACGCGGAGCTGGAGCGCGCGGGCCCCGTGGTGCGCGTGCGCGACCTGGGCAGCGCCAACGGCACGCTCCTCAACGGCGAGGTGCTGGGCACCGAGCCCATCGAGCTGCAGGCCGGGGACGTCCTCCAGTTCGGCGTGGTGGAGATGACGTTCGAGGCCCCGGAGGCGCTCGATGCGCCCGTGCGTCGCGCGGGCGCCACGCCCTCGCGCTCGGGGCGCGGAGCCCCCGAGGAGGCTTCCCCGGGGCGGGGCAAGCTCATCATGGCCGTGATGGGCGTGGTGGGCCTGCTCGTGGTGGGCGCGGTGGCCAAGGCGGCGCTCAGCGCCTCGAACGGCGAGACGCCCATCGAGCGCAAGGGGCCGTCGGCGCCGACGGATCCCGCCGCTCAGCTTCAAGACCTGCTCAGCGAGTGCCGCTCCTTCGCATCCGCCGAGCAGGGCGCGCCGAACTGGGTGCGCGCCGAAGAGACGTGCACCAAGGCCCTGGACCTGGACCCCATCAACCCCGAGGGCAACACGCTCATCCGCCGCATCAAGCTGGAGCGCGAGGCCTCGGACAACTTCGCGGCGGGCGTGAAGGCGCTGGAGCGTCTGAAGGAGAAGGACGCGATCGACGCCTTCAAGAAGATTCCGAAGGAGAGCGAGTACTTCCGCCGCGCCAAGTCCAAGGCCAAGGACGCCTCGGAGCAGTACTCCAAGCGCTCCCTGGACGACTGCAAGCGCTACCTCAACAACTCCCAGTGGGAAGTGGCCGTGCCCCGGTGCGACGAGTACCTCCAGCTCTGGTGCTCGGCGCAGAACCAGGAGGACCTGACGCCGCCCTTGGGCTTCACGTTGAGGTTGGAGGGCAAGCTGCGCCGCAACGAGTGGCGGCCGAAGGATGCGCTCCTCGTGCGCTTCCTGGTCGCGCGCGCCAAGGTGAGTCCGAAGGCGGAGCCCTGGAAGTGCAGCAAGGACATCATCTTCACGGATGACGACCGGGCGCCGGATCCCGCCGCGGAAGTGCGGCAGTGGATCAACAAGAAGTACGTCAACAAGTTCATGCAGGCCGCGATGGTGGACTACTGGTACGGCCGCGGGAGCGAGGCGCTCGCGACGCTCCAGAAGCTGCGGTCGAACTTCGAGGCTTCCCAGTTCCACGCCGAGACGGATCTGCTGCTCAAGGACATGGGCAACGTGGATCAGCTCTTCAAGGTGGGCGAGAGCGCGTTGACGGCCGAGGACCCGGAGAAGGCCGCGGGCTTCTTCCGCGAGGCGCTGGAGACGGACACGCGCCTCATGGCCAACATGGCGGAGAGCCACCCGTCGTTCTACCGGAAGAACATCCTCCAGGACATGGCCACCAAGGCGTACGCCCGTGGCAAGCACTGGGCGGATCGCGAGGACAAGCGCAAGGCCTGCCGCATCTGGAAGCTCGGCTTCGAGTTCTACCGAGGCAGCACCGACCTCAACAAGGCGGTGGCCTTCTGCTCGGGGCAGGCGTCGCAGGCGCTCTCCGGAGCGGGGGGATGCTCGGACCTCGCGGTGGTGGAGGACTACGCGGTGCCGGGAGACGGTGTCGCGGAGCAGCTGGCGGGGAAGAAGCAGGAGTGGAAGTGCCACTAGCAGGCAACGTGGACAGGGCCTGACAGGCGCGCTAGGCACGGGGGCATGGCCGACACCAGCCCCCAGCGTCCCGCGCGCACCCTGGTCCTCATCGATGCCTCCGGCTTCATCTTCCGCGCGTACCACGCGATCCCCCCGCTCTCGACGAGCAAGGGGGTGCCGACCAACGCGGTGCTCGGCTTCACGCGCATGCTGCTCAAGGCGCTGCGCGAGCTGCCGCACTCGCACGTGGCCATCGCTTTCGACAAAGACAGCCGCGTCGAGCGCCAGAAGATAGACCCGACGTACAAGGCCAACCGCGAGGCCACGCCGCCGGACCTGCTGCCCCAGTTCGAGCACATCCGCCGCGTGGTGGACGTGCTCAATCTGCGCGTGGTGGAGGCCTCCGGGTGGGAGGCGGACGACGTCATCGGGACGCTCGCGCGCCGAGGCCGCGAGGCGGGCTTCGACATCAAGGTCGTCACCGGTGACAAGGACTTCGTCCAGATTGTCCAGGACGGGGTCCGCCTGTTCGATCCGATGAACGACCGGACCACGGACACCGCCGCGGTGAAGGAGCGCCTGGGCATCGAGCCGCGCCAGATGCGCGACTATCTGGCCCTCATTGGCGACGCGGTGGACAACGTGGCCAAGGTGCCCGGGATTGGGCCCAAGACTGCAACGGAGTTGCTGACGCAATTCGGTGACGTGGAGACGCTGCTCTCCCGGCTGGACGAGGTGAAGAAGCCGAAGATTCGCGAGGCCCTCGCTTCGCACCGCGAGAGCCTCTTGCGGGCTCGGCAGCTCGTCACGTTCAACACGGAGCTGGCGCTGGACGTGGCGCTGGAGGACCTCGTCTGGCGCGAGCCGGATGCCAAGCGCGCGCGGGACTTGTTCACCGAGCTGGAGTTCTTCGCGCTGCTGCGCGACCTGCCGCAAGAGGAGGCCCCGGAGGTGGCGCCGCTCGTCACGACGACCACCTTCGTCACCACGGAGGACGAGGTGAAGGCGCTCGCGGACGCGGTTCGCGCGGCGGGTGACGTCACGCTGGTGCCGGCCTTCGAGGGCATGCCCTTCGCGGCCTCGCTGGTGGGCCTGGGCGTGGCGCTGCCGGAGGGGCCGACCCGGTATGTTCCGCTGCGCCACCAGCAGCTTGGCGTGGCACAGTTGCGGCCCGAGGCCTTCGTCTCCGCGATGAAGCCCGTGCTGGAGGACGCGGCCATCAAGAAGGGGGGGCATGACCTGAAGGCGCTGACGCTCCTGCTCGCCTCCGAGGGCATCGCGCTGAGCGGCGGACAGGACGATGTGGAGCTGCTCAGCTACCTGCTCAATCCCTCGCGGCGCGAGCACGCGCTGGCGGACCTGGCTCGTGAGCGGCTGCGCGCGGAGTTGCCCGCGCTGCCCGCGGTGACGGAGGGCCGCAAGGGCAGGGCGTTGGCGGACCACGCACCGGAAGAGGTGGGCGCGGCCTATGCGGTGCGCGCGGATGCGGCACGTCGGCTGGCTCCTGAACTCTGGCGTGAGTTGGAGGCCGCGAACCTCGCGTCGCTGGCGCGCACGATGGAGCTGCCGCTCCTGCCCATCCTCGCGAAGATGGAGCGCCGGGGCGTGAGGCTGGATGTGCCCGAGCTGTCCCTCATCTCCACGCGCGTGGACGCCGAGGTGACGGCGCGCGAGAAGGCCTGCCACGTGGCGGCGGGCCATGAGTTCAACGTGGGCTCCAATCCGCAGCTCGCGCAGGTGCTGTACGAGGAGAAGAAGCTCCCCATCCTCAAGCGCGGCAAGACGGGCCCGTCCACGGATCAGGAAGTGCTGGAGAAGCTGGCGGACGAGCACGGCAGCGAGCTGGCTCGCGCCATCATCGAGTACCGCTCCTTGTCCAAGCTCAAGAGCACCTACCTGGACACGCTGCCGTCGCTGGTGGCGCGCGACGGGCGCATCCACACGACCTACCACCAGGCCGCCACCGCCACCGGGCGCCTGTCCTCGTCGGATCCCAACCTGCAGAACATCCCCGTGCGCACGGAGGTGGGCCGCGAGATTCGCCGCGCCTTCGTGGCGGAGCCGGGGCATCAGCTCGTCAGCGCGGACTACAGCCAGGTGGAGCTGCGGCTGCTGGCTCACATCGCTGAGGACCCGGTCCTCATCGAGGCGTTCCTCCACGACGAGGACATCCACAGTCGCACGGCGGCCGAGGTCTTCGGCGTGACGCCCGCGCAGGTGGACCGCGAGCAGCGGCGCGTGGCGAAGATGGTGAACTTCGGCATCGCGTACGGACTGTCCCCGCATGGCCTGTCCACGCGACTGGGCATCTCCCAGGAGTCCGCGCGCGACGTCATCGAGCGCTACTTCACGCGCTACGCGGGCATCCGGCGCTACCTGCTGGAGACCGTGGAGAAGGCCCGCAAGGTGGGCTACGTGGAGACGCTCTACGGTCGCCGCCGGCTCATGGGCGACCTGCACTCGAAGAACCGAGGCGTGGCCCAGGCCGCCGAGCGCGCCGCCATCAACATGCCCATCCAGGGCACGGCCGCGGACTTGATGAAGATGGCCATGCTCGCGGTGGAGGATGCGCTCCGCAAGGAAGGCCTGCGCACCACGCTGCTGCTCCAGGTGCACGACGAACTGCTGTTCGAGGCGCCGGATGCGGAAGTGGAAGCGGTGAAGGCGCTCGCTGCCCGGTGCATGTCCTCGGTGGCGCAGCTCAAGGTTCCGCTCAAGGTGGACGTGGGCGCGGGGCGAAGCTGGGCGGATGCGCACTGAGCGCGAGGCGTGACTGGCCTCGCGCTCGTGCCCTCTGCCTGAAAAACACGCCGACCCGTCCGACCGGCGAGGCGCGCGGACCCCCATCCACGCGTCCCGGCGGTTCACATGTGTGCGCGCTCACCGCTCCCCCGAGCGGGAGCACGCCCCCCAAGGCGTGCCACGGGCCCCCACCCATGACACACACCCTCCCGCCAGCCCTCGGACGCTCCCCCATGGAGGAGTGTCAAGCCGGACGGGTCGGCAATCCCAACCCACCCCTCAGTGCACCGCCGAGCGTGTGTCGCGCGCGGTGGGCGGAGCCCGTTTCCCGCGCGTCGGTCGCTCGAAGTATTCGACCACCAGGCCGCCGAAGGGCACCCGAGGGCCCTCTGCCTTGGCGTCCGTCAGCCGCTGCAGCAGCGCCACCGCCGAGTCCACCGCTTCGTCGAGCGCGCGGTTGATGGCGCGACGCTCCGAGTCGCCTCCGCCCAACACGTCCACGGTGTCCACCAGGCAGCGGCGCAGGGCCGCGAACTCGTCGTAGAGCGCACGGGCGCCCCGCGTGGGAGACAGCCTCAGCACGGCGCGCGTGCGGCTCCAGGGGCTCGTGTCCTCGCCTTCCAGCGTCCGACCCAGCTCCCGGATGAAGGTCTCGACCAGGCCATCCAGCAGGCTCGGCTCCAGTGACCCTGGGCCCTCCACGGAGGCCAGCCGAGCGCGGCGCCACAGGGCCGCGATGCGATCGGGCTGGCGCGAGAACACCCGGGCCACTCCCGCGGCCTTGCGTCCTCGCTCCGTCATGTCCGGTGTCTTCCTCATCGTGCCCAGCCCCAGAGCAAACGCCCTGCCAGCGGACTGAGCCCGGCATTCACTGGAAAATCAGGCGCTTGGGCGAACTTCCGGGACGACCGAGGGGGAGCTGAGACGTAAAACCTACGGGCATCGCCCTGAAAGGCGCGGCCCGGAGCGTCAATGCAGGGTGGGCTTGGACGGCCGGGACGGGGTGTCGTCGTCCCCACCACCGGAGTCCGCGTCACCGGAGTCCGCGTCGCTGGAGGTGTCTCGGTCCATGCTGCCCTCCCGGGCCTCGGCGCCGTCGTCGCGGGCCTCGGGCTGGCTGGCGGGCGGGGTGTTGGCCGAGTGCCACTCGGGCCACGGGTGTTGCGCTTCCGACGGGGGCGCGGCGTTGGGCGCGGCCTGTGCGGCGGCCAGCAGGCGCAGCGCGGCGTCCTCGGCGGCGTCCTCGGCCGCCAGCTCCGCCATCTTCGCGGCCTTCTGATGGCGCCGGCGCAGGAAGGCCGCCACGCACAGGCCCGACGCCACCAGCCACAAGAGCGCCGAGCTGGTGGTCAGCGGCAGCCAGCCGTAGCGCGCCGACAAGCCGCGGCGCCAGTCCTTCTCCTCCACCTCGAGGGAGCTGTGGAAGGCCTTGCCGAAGGCGAGCTCGAAGGGCTCCTGCGCCCGCACGCCGTCCACCAGCTGGCCCATGGCATCCGGGCCGTGGCGGCTGATGAGGAAGCCCACGAACGCGGCGCTCTGGGCGTAGGCGATCTCCACGTCCGAGGGCACGTCGGGCCAGTGGTTGGCCAGGTCCTCGAAGTGGAAGACGCGCTCCTGCGTCACGGCGCGGAAGAGCGCGGCGTAGTGGGTGACGGAGTAGCGCTCCTCGGTGAGGTTCTGCGCCACGCCTTCCTGGAACCAGTGCGGCCAGGAGGGCGCGAGCTGGCCCAGGGCCACGTGCGCCAGCTCATGGCGCAGGGTGGTGGGCCCATCCGGCGCGTTCAGGCTCAGCGCGTCCAGGAGGATGATCTGGTGGGCGGGGTAGGCGAGCGCCACGGCCCAGCCCGGAGGCTTGCCACCCGGGAGCGCGAGGGCATCGAACTCCTCGCGGCCCACGCCAATGCGAATCTCGGTGGTCCCCGGCCAGTCGCGACCGAGCATCTGCCCGAAGGAATCGCGGATGTCCTCGATCTGCGCCGCCAGCCGACGGGCCGCCCCCGTGGCGCGCGTGGTGTACAGGATGCGAAAGCGCCGGGTACCCAACTCTCCGGTCACCAGCGCTGGCCGCGTGTGGGGCACGAGGGCGGTGTCGCGGACCACGGCCTCCTGGTCGTGGATTCCGTGGGGGCCCCCCACGTCCTCCTGGGCCATCGCTCGGGGCGGGACGAGCCAGAGCAGGAGCAGGACGAACAGGGAGCGGATGAAGGGCCTCACGGTTTCCCAGAGATAACAGCCTCGGCCCGCGCCGCATCAATCCCTTGCACGACGACGCGTTTGCGGCGCGATGCGTCGCCAGCGGTCAGGGTGACCTGCCGGCGGGGGACGCCCAGTTGCTTGGCGAGGAACTCGACCAGGGCGGCATTGGCCTCGCCGTCCACGGGGGGCGCCGCGAGCTGAATCTTGAGCTGCCCGTCGTGCTCGCCCACCACCCGGGTGCGCGAGGCTCGGGGCTGGACGAGCACGGTGAGTTCAATGCCGTCCGGAACGACTCGGAGCCAGGGGGGCGCCACGGGCTACTCGGCGCCGTGGGCCTTCTTCTGGGTCAGGAAGGCGACGTTGTCCTCGACGCGCGCGTGGTCCCGGTCCGCGAAGGAGGGGCCCGCGAAGGTCTCCAGGAGCTTGCGATGGGCCTCCACCACCGAGCGGACCTGGGACTCGAACTGGGTGCGCTGGCGCTTCAGCTCGTTGATGTCCTCGACCACCTGGACGAGCCGCTGGTGGGCGCCGTGGACGATCTTCTCCGCCTGGTGCTCGGCGTCCGCGATGATGATCTCCGCCTCCTTCTTGGCGGCGTCCTTGAGGTCCTCGCTGATGCGCTGCGCGGTGACCATCGTCTCCTGGAGGGTGCGCTCGCGCTCCTGGTGCTGCTCGAGCTTGAGCTGCGTGCGCTTCAGCTCCTCCTTCTGGGCGATGTTCTCCTTCACCACCTCCTCGAACTCGCCGGCGATGAGTTCCAGGTAGGCCTCCACCTCTCGGCGCGAGAAGCCACGCAGGGCCGTCTCGAAGCGCTTCTGCCGGATGTCGAGCGGGGTGATTTTCATGGCCCCGAAGTCTAGCGCAGGGGCATGACTTCTCCAGGAAACGGCCCGGGAGGGCAGGCCCCGCGTCCACCGTCCATCGCTTCGCCGTGGCGTGTGAGCGAGCGGGCGAGCGCTAGCGTGGCGGCGCCGGCGCGGCGTCCCACTGGGCCGCCACGGTGCGCGCGGCGTTCTGCACGGCCCAGCCCATGCGGCTGTCGGCCGCTACGTCCTGGACAGTGCGGCGCGCGCTGGCGGTGCGCTGGAAGATGAGCCCGCTGAGGGCCTGAATCTTGAGCGCGTCGGGGAGCTTCGTATGGCGCACCACGTTGCCGAGGATCTCCTCCGCCCTTCGATGCTGGAACAGCGCCACCGCGCGCAGAGCCGCCTGCTGGATGCGCGGGTTGGGGTCCCAGATGAGCGCGGCCAGCGGGTCCAAGGCGCGGGCGTCGCCCAGCAGGGCCAGGTCCTCGATGGCGATGGCGCGAATCTCCTCCGGGGCGGGCTCGGCCGCCGCGAGCAGTCCGCGCAGGAGCGCACCCTCGGCGGGAGTCGCCGGCAGGTCGGGTGCGGTGATGGGCGGCGAGGCGGGCGCGGCCGGGGCCGGAGCGGGCTTGGCGGGCGCGGGACGCGGTGGGGCCTTGGTGGCGGCCGTCGAGGCCGGGGCGGGGGCCGGGGGGGCCTGCTGGGCGCGGGCGAAGGTGGCGACGAGCAACGCGGCGGCGACGAGCGGACGCATGGGCCTCGTTCTACCCCGAAAACCCAGGGCGAAGGGGCACCCCCCCAGGGGTCGCCGCGGACATTTTCTTGACGCGATCGGCAAACGTGGGAGGGTGTCGGTGCTACAGGCGTGTTGCGAACGGGAGAGCGAAGGCACGATGAGCGCCGCGGTCGCGAGCTGGAACTGGCAGACGTTGGACAACGTCGAGGTGGAGTGCACCCACTGCAGCGTCCGCATGACGCTCCAGGCGGGTCACCGGGTGAAGTACTTCCGGTGCTCCTCCTGCCATCGCTGGGTGTCCAGCACCTACACGGACGTGTTGCGCGCGGACGCGAAGATTCGCACGCACCCCGTGAAGGACACGGCGGAGGCGGACGCGCGCTTCATGGAAGTGAAGGGGCGTCTGGACCGCTGGCTGACGGCGCTGGAGGACCAGGACCCGTACCACGTGCTGGGCGTGTCGCCGCTGGACTCCCCGGACGTCGTCCGTGCGCGCTACCGCGAGCTGGCGATGGAGCGGCACCCGGACCGGGGCGGCTCGGCCGAGAAGATGCGCGAGCTGAACGCCGCCTATGAGCGCATCCTGAAGCACCGCCAGCGCAAGCGTCACGAGGCGCTGTCGGCGGGCACGGCCTCGGTGGCCACCGCCGCCGTCCTGCCCGTGCGCAGCAGGTAGCTCCAGAGCAGCGCCCCCAGGGACAGGCCCAGCGCGGCCTTGGCCCAGGTGGGGAAGAGCGAGCCGGGCGACACGAAGCCCTCCACGCAGCCGATGAAGGCGAGGAAGGGCGCGCAGCCCAGCACCAGCTTGACGGCCTCGCGCCCTCGCTGGGCCAGCGCTTGTCCCCGGGGAAGCTCCCCTGGGTCGATGAGCGCCTGGCCCACCATCAAGCCCGCGCCTCCCGCGATGACGATGATGGACAGTTCGACGGGCCCGTGCGCGCTGATGAAGTCGAAGAAGCCGTGGGCCAGCCCGTCGCGAAGGCACAGCGCGCCGATGGCGCCAATCTGCACGCCGTTGTTGATGAGCGTGTAGAGCGTGCCCAGGCCCAGCAGCAGCCCCGACGCGAAGGCGAAGAGCGTCACGGACAGGTTGTTGGTGGCGATGCGCGAGGCCACGGTGTGCGGCGGCGTGACGGACAGCAGGTCATCCGTCCACATGCGGCCCGCCGAGATGGAGGCACGCACGCGCTCGGGGACGAGCAGCTCCGCGCCGCGCGGCTCCAGGAGCACCACGAGCGCGCCCAGGAGGATCCCCAGGCCGAGCAGCGCCGCGCTCACGCCCACGAAGCGCAGCTCGCGTCGCAGCGTGGCGGGGAAGTCTCGCCGATAGAAGTCTCGCACGGCGGCCCAGCGCTCGCGGGGCGGCTGGTAGATGGCGGAATACGCCTGGCCACAGAGCTGGTTGAGGAAGCGGTGCGCGTCGGTGCCAGGAAAGAACGTCTGGGCATGCGCGAGGTCCGCGGCCGCGCGGCGGTACAGCGCGTCCAACGTGCGCAACTCCTCCAAGCGCAGCGTGCCGGAGCGCTGCCGCGTGAGGAGTCCGGCCAGCGCATCCCAGTCCGGACGGCGCCGCGAGACGAAGCCCGGGAGGCTGGGGGCCATCAGTGGCCCGCCCGCGCTCGGACGCGCAGGAAGGTCTCGGTGGCATCGGCGGAGCGGAGGACCGCGTCGCGCTCCGCGTCGCTCAGGTGCGCGCCCACACGGTCCACCAGCCGCGTCCCCAAGCGCTTGCGCACCCCGGGCTCCAGGTTGCGGGCGCGCGAGAGGAAGGCCAGCACCAGCTCGACCTCCTCGGTGCTCAGCGGGCGCTCGGCGGCGCTCGGGGCAGGGCGCTCGGCGGCGGGCGTGGTGTACGCGTCCAGGTTGATGGCCTCCTCGCGCACGAGCACCGTGCCGGCCAGCAGATCTCCCAGCCGGCGGTGCTGACGGGTGAGGAGCATGGTGATGCAGCCCGTGGCGTAGAGCACGGGCAGGAAGTCGAGCACGCGGCAGATGTTGCGCACGGCGCTCTCGAAGACGCCCACGGGCGAGCCGTCCATGCGCACCACGCGGATGCCGAGCACGCGCTTGCCGACGGTCTGCCCGTGGAAGAAGACCTCGGCCAGGGTCCAGTACAGCCACTGGGTGGCGAAGAGGCCCAAGGCCAGCAGCGTCTGTCCCACGCCGGACAGTGCCTGGAGCGCGCCGAGCACATCCGTGAGCAACAGCGTGACGATGAAGTAGAGCGCCACCCAGACGGCGAAGAGGAGGCTCGCATCCACCAGCCACGCGAGGCAGCGGTAGCCGATGCCCGCCACGGGCAGGGTGAGCGCCACGCGCTCAGGCGTGGCGACGTCGAGATGGGGGGCAGGGGCGGAGGTGCTCATGCGCGGTCGAGCGCGCAGCATATGCCGCCCCCATCCCCTCCTGGCGAGTCGGGGGGCTCAGGCCTTCGCCTTGCCCTCGCCGCTTCCCAGCTTGATTTTCTTGGGCTGGACCTCCGGGCGCTTGGGCAGGGTGAGCCGCAGCACGCCATCCTTGAGCTGGGCGTCCACTTGCTCCGCGTTCACCCCTTCGGGCAGGGTGAACGAGCGGCTGAACGAGCCGAAGCTGCGCTCATACGTGTAGAAGCGATCCGAGCTGTCCTGCTGCTCCACCTCGCGCTTGCCGCTCACCGTGAGGCGATCCCCCGTGAGCGTCACGTCGACGTCCTTCTCGTCCACGCCGGGCAGGTCCGCCTTGAAGATGTAGGCGTCCTTCGTCTCCTTCACGTCGAACGCGGGCGCGAAGCCGCCCGTGTCCGAGCGCCCGGTCAGCAAGCGGCTGAGCTCCTCCACCGGGTCCGCACTGATCAGCTCTCGCATGCGGTGGAAGGGGTCCCACTCCCGCCGAGCAGTCAGCCGCTCGCCCCCTCCGCGCCGTACAGGAAGGTCTGCCATGACGATGTCCCTCCATTGCTGGATGCCGCGCGGCCGCGCTCATCGCGGCCCGTCGCGTCTAGCGTAAGGCGTGCGACCTCCCCCGCGGATGGACGAGCCGGGCGACGTGCCCTGGTGCGTGCGTCCTCCTTCAGGGCCACCGCGCGAGGGCTGGTCGCAGGTGACTGCGGGACCCTCGCTGGCTCCCGATGGCGTGAAAGCATCACCCACTCGACGCAACGGCATGTTCGTCAAAGGACAGCGCTCACGAACTGACGGACGAAAGTCTGGATTCCGATCCGATTCATGCACAATTGACACTCCCGCGAGCGCTGGTTCGCACGGGCGATGAGCAGGTGTTAGGGTCTTGCCTGGCAGGAATTGCAGGAGTCGCAGAGGAGGTGTGGCCCAAAAGAATGTGGTCTGCAGTTGGAGTCTGCCGTGCGTTGGCGGTCTCCAGGGCTGGCAGTTGTTAACAAGCAGTCACTGTTGTTTTCGCCATGACGGCTGGGGGGCCTTCGCATGGCAACGAATCAAGCATCACTCCGTGTATCCATTCTCGAAGGACCGTGGGCCGCGTGGCAGGGACTGGCTGACGGGCTCCGTGGGGAAGGACTGCACATCACCTCGTTGACGAGGGACGTGCGCCTCTTCCTGGACGGGCTCGGCACAGATCCGCCCCAGGTGGCCATCCTCGATGTCGAGGGCGATGGCGAAGCGGCCATTGGCTGTTCCGTGACCGAGGGCATCAACCTGCTGCGCGAGGCACGCAAGCGCCGGCTGGAGGTGCGCATGCTGCTGCTGTCGGCGGTGAGCACCCCGGAGATCATCTCGCAGTGCTTCGACGAAGGGGCCTCGGGCTATCTCTTCCGCGCCGGGCTGGGCGTCAACGCCGTGTCGTCGGCGATCCAGTCCCTGGTGCGAGGCGAGCGCCTGTTCCCGGTGCAGCTGTTGCGCAATGACTTCGAGCACCCGCCCGTCACGTCACCCACCGCGAGCGTGCTGTTGGCGCTCACGCAGCGCGAGCGCGAGGTGCTGGCCTACGTGGCAGGAGGCGCGGACAACTTGAAGATCGCCGCGCACCTGCAGATCGCCGAGCGCACGGTGAAGTCCCACGTCACGCAGCTCTACCGGAAGTTGGGCGCCGAGAACCGCACGCAGCTGGCCTTGCGCGCGTGCCACCTGGGCGTCCGGCCGCCCCCGGACCTCTGAGTCCTCGCGCGCGGGTTCACGCTCGCGCGCGCTGACAGCCCAGCGCGGCGCGAATCACCGCCACCCGGTTGCGGGGTGGCGGATGGACACGCTCGCGCGTTGGACTCAGTTCTTCTTGCTGGCCATCTCTTCCATCTTCTTGCGGAGGCTCAGCGGACGCATGTCCGTCCAGACCTCCTTGATGTACGCGAGGCACTCGGCCTTCAGGCCCTGCTTGCCCGCGTCCTTCCAGCCGAGGGCGTTCTCGCGATCCGCCGGCCAGATGGAGTACTGCTCCTCGTGGTTCACGACAACCTTGTACACCGTGGTGTCTTCGCGCTCGTCCGACATGGCTGACTCCTGGAAGGAGCACCTTCGTCGCACATCCCGGGAAAATCGGTCAAGGCCGTGGCAGGTGGGATGTCGTCATCTGTTGCCCCGATTTCACCGGGGGCATGGGCCCTGGAGGGATGGGCTGAGGGCTCGGTCCTGGGCGGGTCCGCCGCGCCCGTGTGCGAGAGCGCGGCGGTGATCCGCGAGGGGACGACTACTTCTTGTCCTGACGCGACATCTTCACGAGCGAGGCGACGGACGCCTGGCCGAGGCCGCGGTTCATGTTGCTCGGGTCCTTGGGGTCCTCGGCCCAGAAGCGGAAGATGACGGTGCGCGGATCATCCGCCTTGAGTTCGACGGGGAAGGGCGCCTGGAAGAAGCCCGGCGCGTCCTCGGAGCCGGGAGGCAGGGTGCCGCCCTGGGCCACTGGCTGCCACTCCAGCTCCTTGTCGAGGGTCGACCACATCAGCTTGTCCAGGGCGATGGGCTTGTCCACGAGGGCGAAGTCCACCTGGCGCACGTGGATGACGGTGCCCGTGGTGTTGCTGAGCACCACGCCTGGATCGACGGCGACGAGGTCGTCCCGGAAGTTGGCCCACTGGTGCCCCACGGCGATCACGTCGCCGATGAAGATGCGCTGCTTGGTCCAGTAGAACGGGGGCAGGTTGCCCGCGTTGTGGCCCTTGGTCATCCCCGCCACGGGCGAGTTGGTGCAGAAGCCGATGTGCGCGATCTCACCCGGCTGCACCCACGCGGTGTTCGACTGGAAGTGCAGATCCGTGACGTTGCCCGAGTGCACCTCGCGCGGCGTACCGAACGGGTTCAGGCTGCCCAGGTAGTGGGTGCAGATCTTCGTCGGACCCGTCAGCGTGACGTGCAGATCGTTGGCGGCGTTCGGCGTGTTGTTGGTGATGTCCACGTTGTAGCAGAACTCGGTGCACTCGGTGGAGCCGGGGGGCATGGGGGGCGGCGGCCAGCTCGGGATGTAGCTGCTGAGCGCGGAGGCGCTGACGCCCGTGGTGACGACCGCGGCTGCGGCCAGGAGGAGGGCGCGCTTGGCGCCGAAGCGGGGGAGGAAGCTCACGTGTCCGAGACCTCTGCCCCGAGCTGGGGCGGCTGGTGGGAGCCCGCTCTCTGAGCGTGAACTGAGCCATGCTCCGCGTGTGTCAGCGGCCTGGCTGCATGGGGCGCGGGGAGTAGCGCGCGAGGTCACGAATCGCGCGCCGCTGTGACCTGTCCAGCCACTGGCGCGCCGAGGACTGGGGCGCCTGGCGCTGCCCTTTGGGGAAGGCGCCGATGGGGGGGCGTCAATGGCAGACAGGAGCACGTGACTGTCCTTGCGGCGCTTGGGTTGTCTGGCGCGACTCAGGCTCCGCCGCCTACAGTGCGGCCGGCATGAGTGGATTCCTCGATGTGGTGGTTGAAGTGGGAGACGTGACGGACATCCGCGCTGACGCGGTCCTGCTCAAGTTCGCGCAGGGCTTCCATGGCGCGGATGGCGCGGTGTCACGCCGCTTGTCGGCGGTGGGCATCTCGCCCACCTTGCTGCAGCTGAAGCCCGGCGAGCACCGCTTCATCGACACGCAAGGGGGATTGGGGGCACCGCTCGCGCTGTTTCTGGGCACGGCGCGGCTGCGGGAGTTCGACTATCACCGCATCCGTGAGTTCGCCGGCCAGGCGCTCCAGGTGCTGGAGTCTCGGCCCGAGGTGAAGCACCTCGCGGGGCCCGTGCATGGGCCCAACTACGGACTCGACGAGGACGAGGCCGTGCTCGCGTTGGTGGGCGGGATGGTGGATGCCTTTCAGCAGGGGGTGGGGCCTCGGGAGCTCGCGCGCATCACCGTGGTGGAGATCCAACCCAAGCGCGTGACGCGAATGCGCAAGGCATTGGAGCTGGGCCTCACCGGCGCGCCCGGAGTCGAGCCGCTGCCGGGTGGCGTGGGCTTCCGCATCCAGCGCATGCGGCGGTTCATCGCTCAGCCGCCCATGGTGAGCGCGGGTGCGCCCGCCCAGGAGAAGCCGCACGCCTTCGTCGCGATGCCCTTCGCGCCCGAACTGGAGGACACCTTCCATTACGGTATCCAGGGGCCCGTCAAGGCGGCCGGACTCCTGTGTGAGCGCGTGGATCAGGCCGTGTTCGATGGGCCCATCATCCAGCGCATCCGCGACCGCATCGACACGGCGAAGGTGGTCATCGCGGACCTGTCCTTGGCCAATCCCAATGTCTATCTGGAAGTCGGCTACGCCTGGGGACGTGGCAAGCCCACCATCCTCCTCGTGCGCGACTTGCGTGAGCTGCGCTTCGACGTCGCCAGCTACCGATGTCTGGAATATCGAAGCATCCGGAACCTGGAGGAGCTGCTGACGCGCGAGCTGCAACGGCTCGGGTGAGGTTTCACCAACCGCGCGCGGCCACGTCCCAGGTCGCCACCGGCTGACCGCCTTCCAGCACGTGCAGGCGCGCGTGCAGGTTCACCGAGGCGCAGACGTGGTTGGGAATCACCCGCACGCGCTCGCCCACGCGGGGGCGCCATGGGGTGGCGGACAGGTCCAGCAGCCCGTGCTCTTCGGACAGGCTGCGCACCCCCACCTCGGGGTGCTCGCGCACCACGCCGTAGCCGGGCGCGGGGCCTTCCTCCTTGGCGAGCGCCTTCGAGCCCGCGTCGATGACCGCCTGTCCCGGCACGGCCGTGCTCACCACCGTGGCCAGGACCGAGTAGGCGCACTCGGACAGGTCGCACGCGCCCACGCTCGCGCTGTTGCGGTCGTTGAAGATGTTGATGCCGGGGCGGATCTCCGTGAGTCCCGCCACTTCATGCGAGCGCCACAACGTCGGTGTCGAGCCGCCGCTCACCACCTCGGGCGCCAGGCCTTGAGCGCGCAAGGCCTCGATGAACGCGCTCAGGCGGATGGACTGCTCGCGCAGCAAGGGGCGCAGCTCGTCCTGCGGGGCGCGCAGGTGTCCTGGGTAGAAGATGAGGCCGCGCAACGTGACGCCCGGCGCCTCGCGGACCGCCTGGGCCAGCGACACGGCCTCCTCGGGCGAGGCCACGCCGACGCGGCGCATGCCCATGTCCAGCTCGACGAGCACGCTCACCGGACGGCCCGAGGCGCGCGCGGCGCGAGACAGCCCCGCCAGCACCTCGCGCGAGTCGAGCGCCACGGAGAGGCGGACCTCGGGCGGCAGCGCCATGAGCCGCGCGAGCGTGGCCTCTCCGACGGGGGGATAGGCCAGCAGCACATCTCGGGCGACGGTGGACATCACCTCGGCCTCCCGCACGGTGGCCACGGTGATGCCGTCAGCGCCGGCCTCGAGTTGGAGCGCGGTGAGCTGGGGCGTCTTGTGCGTCTTGGTGTGAGGACGCCAGCGCAACCCGTGCTCGCGCGTATATGCGGCCACGCGCTGGAGGTTGGCCTTCACGAGGTCCAGGTCCACCACGGCGGCGGGCGTGTCGAGCTCGGCGAGCGAGGGCGTGGGCATCCCGCCATGTTGGCACCCTCGCTCGGAGGGCTCCAGGGCTCAGGCGTCGAGCGGGGGGGACTCTGGCTCGAAGTCGATGTTCGGGCGCTGCCACCGCCAGCCGCCACGCGTGAGGCTCGCCATCACCTCCGCGTCGAGCGTGCGCAGCGCGGAGAGCACCGCGGGCGGCGGGCGGGGCGCGCCCGGAGCGCTCTCCACGACGAAGCGCGGGGGAATCGAGCGCGCATCCACGCCGCCCATCACCACGCGCACGCGGCAGTGGTGCGGTGACAGCTCGGTGTCTCCCGACCAGCTCACCTCGCGGACCTGGAGGTCCACGGTGCCCGTGGGCTTGTGCCCGCGCAGCCCGGACACCATTCCATCCAACGCGGCGCGCGCGCGTTGATCGCGCTTCGTGCCGATGCGGTTCAACACCCACCAGCAGGTCCCTCCCGCGACGATGGGCGAGAGGACGAAGAACGGAATCAAGGGGCTCATGGAGGTTCCCGTGCGCGAGGCCCGCCCCGGGTATCCAGGGCGGGCGGTGCTTCATGCTACTTCGGCGCGGGCGCCGCCAGCTTCTTCGACGCGTTGGGCAGGTACGTCATGCCCAGCTCGTTGAAGAGGAAGGAGTAGACGTCCACCTCCTGCTCGACGCGGGCGGACAGCGGCGTGCCGGCGCCGTGGCCCGTCTCCGCGTTGGCGCGCAGGAGGATGGGGAACTTGGAGGCGGTGGCCGCCTGCATCCGCGCCACCATCTTGCGCGAGTGGAACGGGTCCACGCGCGGATCATTCGCGCCCGAGGTGAAGAGGACGGAGGGGTACTTCGTGCCGTCCACGACGTGGTGATAGGGCGAGTACCCGTACAGGGCCTTGAACTGCTCGGGGTCCTTCACCGAGCCGTACTCCGTCACGTTGAACTGACCGTTGGAGGTCTGCTCGGAGCGGAGCATGTCGTAGAGGCCCACGCGGGCGACGACGACGCGGTACAGCTCCGGGTGTTGGGTGACGGCCGCGCCCATCAGCAGGCCGCCGTTGCTGCCGCCCTGGATGGCCAGCTTCTTGGGCGACGTGTACTTCTGGTCCACCATCAGCTTGGCGCAGGCGTAGAAGTCATCGAAGACGTTCTGCTTGTGGGTGAGCGAGCCGCCCGTGTGCCACGCCTCGCCGAACTCGGAGCCGCCGCGCAGGTTGGTCTGCACGAAGACGCCGCCTTGCTCCAGCCACATGGCGACCAGCGGGCTGTAGCCAGGGGTGCTCGAGATGTTGAAGCCGCCGTAGCCCGTGATGAGCGTGGGGTTCTTGCCGTCGAGCTTCGTGCCCTTCTTGCGCAGGATGGTGAGCGGAACGTCCGTGCCGTCCTTGGACTTGGCGGTGGTGCGGATGACCTCCACGCCGCTGATGTCGATGGGCGCCGTCTTGGCCATGGCCGTCTTCGCCATCGCGCCATCCTTGGCGGAGTAGCGGTACCAGGCCGGCGGCGTCACGAAGCTGCTGACCGCGACGAGCACGTCATCGCCCGACTGGCGCACCACCGCGTTGACGCTCGACACGGCCGGCGTGGGCACCAGGCCGAGCGACTGGCCCTTCAGGTCCACCGCGCGCAGCTGCGACGGCCCGCCGAGCTGCTCGAGGATGTACAGCCGGCTCGCGGTGGCGCTGAAGCCCTGGATGGTCGCCTCACCCTCGGGCACGAGCACCGTGGCCTTGTCGAGCGTGGGCGTGGCCAAGGGCAGGCGCAGCACCTTGCCGCGCGGCGCGTCCTTGCGGCTGAGCAGATACACGGCGCCGTCATTGCCGAAGCTGAGCCCCACCACCTTGTCCTCGTACTTCGACACCTGCGCCCACGCGCCGGTGGGGCCGCGCAGGTACAGCGCGAACTCGCCGCCGTCGCCGTTGGCCGCGATCGCGGAGGTGAACTTGCCGTCCGGCGACACGTCCAGCTTGGTCATCGCGATGCGCGGGAAGTCCTTGCCCAGCGCATACGCGTCCTGCTCGGTGGGCGTGCCCAGCTTGTGGAAGTACACCTGCTGGAAGAAGTTGCGGTCGGCCAGCGCGCGCTCCTCGCCGCGCGGATAGCGCGTGTAGAAGAAGCCCGTGCCGTCCCCGTTCCACGCGAGGTCGCCACCCGCCGTGCCGCCGTTGACGCGAGGCACGACTTCATTGGCCACGGCCTGTCCCGTCACCACGTCATAGACGCTGACGTCGCCGCTCTCGGTGCCGCCCTTCGACATCGACACGGCGACCTTCTTGCCGTCCAGCGTGGGGCGCACGAAGTCGATGATGGTGTGCCCGGTGGGATCCACCACGGTGGGGTCAAGAAGCACGCGCTCCTTGGACGTGTCCTCCAGCGAGGGGAGCACCACCAGCACCGGCTGCTGCTTGGGGGGCTCGGACTTCAGCGCGAACAGCGTGCCGCCCGCTTCCTCCAGCCCGAAGTAGGCCGCGGACTTCCACTCCAGGATTTCAGTGATGCGGCGGCGCAGCGGCTCGCGACCGGGCAGCTTGTCCAGCACGGAGCGGGTGAAGGCGTTCTGTCCATCGTTCCACTGCTGCACCTTCGGGTCCGCCGACGGCTCCATCCATCGGTACGGATCCGCCACGGTGGTGTCGTGGTACGTGTCCTCGACGGGCACTTTCTCCGCCACGGGCGGCTTGATGGGGGCCTTGCCCGCGGCGCTGGAGGCCAGCGGCAGCAGCAGGGCGGACAGGACAGCGGTCTTCACGGTCACGGGACACCTCGGTGAGGAGGGCGGGGGGAATGGAGGGCGGAGCCTGCCATGCCCCCGGAGCCCGCGCGTACCCGCAATGCGTCAAGGAATGCCTGGGCTGTCCAGGTGTTGGGCGGCGCGCTCGCGCTCAGCGCAGCGGCAGCTCGACCAGCGCGGCAGAGAAGCGATCGAACGCCTCTGTCGCGGGCAGCGCCGTGCTCTCATCCATGTTGCCGAGCATCAGCGCGAAGACGACGCGGGGATGCTCGGGGTCCGTCGGTCGCTCGGCCACCCCCACGAAGCACTTCTGTCCGGACAGCGTGCCCGTCTTCGCGCGAATGCGGCCAGCCGTGCGAGCGGTGGTGGGGCGGCCCGCCAGGGTCCCATCCACGCCGGACACCGGGAGGCTGTCGAGGAAGGCGTTCGCGTACGGCTCGTTCAGGCTGGTGAGCACCACGCGCGCGAGTCCCCGCGCGGTCGCGAGGTTGTAGCGAGACAGGCCGCTGCCATCCACGGGGCGCAAGTCGCGCGCGGCGATGCCTCGGCGCGTCAGCTCCTGCATCAGCGCCGTGCGCAGCGCGCCGAAGCCCTCCTGTCCCGTGCGCTCGCGCGCGAAGCGCATGCCCAGCCGCTCCGCGTAGAGGTTGAGCGATTCCTTGTTGGTGGCGCGCACCAGGTCCGCCAGGGGCGGGCTCGCCAGCTCCACGAGCGGCACGGGGACGGGCGGCATCGGGCCCGTGGGCGCCTCCAGCGTGAGGGGCAGGCGCGTGACGCCGAGCTTCGTCAACGAGGCATCCACGCACGCGGCGAACAGCGCCTGCGGCTCATCCACGGCCAGGCGCACGGTCGCGGCGCGCGGGCACGGCCCTCCCGCGGGTGAGCGCCAGGTGCAGTGCACGCCCGGTCCGCCCCGCTGTCGCGTGCACGCGAGGCTGGCGCGGTCCGCGTTCGCATCCACGTTCACGCGGGTGGGGAAGGTGGCGAAGGTGGGCGTGAGCTGCGTGCTGGGCGCGTCCGCGCAGGTGGCGCCCGGTGCGCGAGCGAGCGCGAGGTCCACCACGTTCTCTCGAAATACGAAGGCGGTGGGCGCGGCGCTGTAGGCATACGCGGCATCGTCCCAGGCCCAGCCCGGACCGAGGGGCAGCTCTCCGTCGTCCGTGCCTCGCACGCGCACGGAGCCGCGCCATTGCTGGATGCCTCGGTCCCGCATGGCCTCCGCGATGAGGTCGCACGCGGCCGCCGTCTCCGGGAAGCGCCACGAGCCCAGCGAAGGGTCGCCCGAGGCCTGCGCCACCACGTCGCCCAGGAAGAGGCCCCCCAGCTGCGTGCCCTCCAGCGTCACCGGGGTGCGGAAGCGGAAGTCTGCGCCCAACGCGGACAGGGCCGCCGAGGTGGAGACCACCTTCATCGTCGAGGCCGGCAGCAGCCGGACCTGCTCCCGGTGCGTGTACAGGGGCTGACCGGTGCGCGCGTCCACCACATACGCGGACGCGAGCGCGCCTTCGTCCTCCAAGGTGGCGAAGACCGCGTCGGCCACCCCGGGCAGCGTCGCGTGGTCGGGCTGGTCCGGCTTGCGCTCGTGGACGCACCCCGGAGAGGAGAGGACGGCAGTCAACAAGGAAGCGACGAAGAGGGCGCGGCGCATGGAGGGCCGACACGCTAATGCCCCGCTGGCATGGCTGCCACGGGCCCGCGAGCCAGGGCTCGCCCTGTCGACACCACGAGTGCCTTGACGCCGTGGCGTGGGACCACCATCCTGCCGCGCCCCATGCCTGTCCTTCGTGGTGCTGTCACCTTCTCGCGCTTCCGGGCGGAGCCGTCCAAAGATGCCTCGGCTGAAGCCAAGCGCTGGCTGTCCAAGGGCCTGAAGTCCCATGCCTTCGAGGCCATCGATCGCCGCTCTGAAGACGAGCGCGCGGCGGGTTTCGTCGAGCTGGAGAACACCGAGGCCTCCGACTTCTCCGTCTCCAATCTCTTCCATGGCGAGTACGCGCTGTTCGCGTTCCGCATCGACACGCTCAAGGTCCCGGCCTCGCTGATGAAGGCCGAGCTGGACAAGTGGACCGCGGCGTTCACGAAAGAGAACGACCGTCCCCCGGCGCGCGCGGAGAAGAACCGCCAGCGCGCCGAGCTGAAGCAGCTCCTGCGCCAGCGCGCCGTGCCTCGCACCGCCGTGCTGGACGTGAGCTGGAACTTGAAGACGCAGCAGCTTCAAATCTGGGCCGCGTCGCGCAAGACGGTGGAGGAGATCCTCGTCGCGCTGGAGAACGCGTTGCCGGTGAAGCTGACCAGCCTGACCCCGGCGGAGCTGGCGCTCAAGGCGGGCATCGATGAGAAGTCCCTGGGGCCCACCCCGGAGCTGCTGGGCGTGGACTTGCCCGCCTTGACGGCGGCGGTGGAGGAGGTGGCGCATGGCGCGGCGTGAGCAGGCTCGGGAAGAGGCGGCGTTCAACCGCGGTGATGTCGGCGTCGATGGCGCGGCCACCGAGGAGGAGAAGGACGAAGCCGAAGTCGAAAAGGGCAAAGCCCGCGAGCAGCTGCTGCGCGGCCGGGCCTATCTCGGTCGAGAGTTCCTCACCTGGCTCTTGTGGCGCTCGGAGACGGGCGACGCGCTGGTGGAGCACGACGGCACGGGCGTGGTCGTCCTGTTCCTCGGCAAGGTGGTGCTGAGGGGCGTGGCGGGTGACGTCACCGAGCTGAGCGCGCGCGGCACGCTGGCGCCGTACTCGGAGCAGGTGCGCCACTCGCTGGACCGCGGGCTGCTCATCGCGCAGGGCCGCCTGCGCCTGGCCCACGGCGAGCGCGAGTACGAAGTCACGCTCGACGCCGAGTTCCTCGACATCCGCGCCGCGAAGCTGCCCGCGCTGATGACCGAGGAAGAGGACGATCAGCTCTCCGAGCGCTTGGACCTGAGCGAGCAGCTCTCCGCCATGGTGGACGCGCTGGTGCAGGCGTTCCTGGTGGTGCGCGCGGGCAAGACGTGGAGCAAGCAGGTGGTGCCCGCGATGAAGGAGTGGATGCGCGGCGAGGAGAAGGGCGCGGACGCGCTCGCCAAGGCCTCGCGTGCGCGCGGACGGGACGCGCGCTCCGCTCGCGGCTGAGTCCGGCCGGCCGGGGGGCATTCCAGCGCATGCGGGCGGACGGGCGTCCCGGACCGGGATACGCTCGGCCCCCATGCGCTGGCACCTCCCTCTCCTCCTGTCTGTCGTATCGATTGGCTGTGCCCACGCGCCGGAGCCAGCGGCACCGACTCCCGCGCCCGTCACGGCCGCCGTGCAGTGGCCCGAGCCCCATCCGCCCGACCTGCGGCTGTCCGACTCGGTCCGTCCCCTGCACTATGAGCTGGACCTGAAGCTCATTCCGTCCGACCCGACGTACTCGGGCAGCGTGACGGTGGACCTGGAGGTCCGCGAGCCCGTGCGCCAGTTCTGGCTGCACGCCCAGGACCTGACCATCGGGCAGGCCCAGGTGCAGGTGGGCGAGCGCACGCTGGAGGCGAAGGCCGTCACGGAGACGGACGGCCGCCTCGGCGTGCTCCTGCCCGAGGCGCTCCCCGCCGGCCACGCGCGCCTCACGGTGACGTTCTCCGGCCACGCGGACCGCGAGCGCAGCCAGGGCCTCTACGCGGTGGAGGAGGGCGGCGAGTCGTACCTGTACACGTTCTTCGAGCCCATCGACGCGCGGCGGGCCTTCCCGTGCTTCGACGAGCCGACCTTCAAGGTGCCGTGGCGTCTGCGCTTCACGGTGAAGCAGGGCCACGTGGCGCTGGCCAACCACCCGGTCGTCTCGCGCGAGCCGCTGGCGGACGGCCTGGAGCGCGTCACGTTCGCGGAGAGCCGGCCCATGCCGAGCTACCTGGTCGCCTTCATGGTGGGCCCCTTCGACGTGGTGGAGGCGGGCACGGTGGGCCGTCAGCCCGTGCCGCTGCGCTTCATCGTGCCCAAGGGCCGCGGCCCGGAGACGCGCTACGCGGCCAGCGTCACGCCGCGCATCGTGAAGACGCTGGAGGACTTCTTCGATCAGCCGTACCCCTACGAGAAGCTCGATGTGGCGGTGGTGCCGCGCTACTGGGGCACCATGGAGCACCCGGGCATCGTCGCGCTGGGGCAGCCGATCACCCTCATCCGCCCGGACGAGGAGACGCTGCGGCGCCGCAAGTTCTACGTGAACATCGCGGGGCACGAGCTGGGCCACTACTGGTTCGGCGACATCGTCACGTGCAAGTGGTGGGACGACATCTGGCTCAACGAGTCGTTCACCTCGTGGTTGGACCGCCACACGATGGATGGCGTGGAGCCGAAGTGGAACTACGCGCAGCAGCAGACGTTGGGCTCCATGTCGTTCGCGCTGGAGTCGGACGCGCTGGATGCGGTGCCCACCGTGCGCAAGTCGGTGAGCTCCACGGGGGACATCATCGGCTCGTTCGACAACGGCACCACGTACGCCAAGGGCTCGGCCATCATCGGCATGTTCGAGGCGTGGCTGGGGCCGGACCGCCTGCGCGACGTGCTGCGCGCGTACACCCGCAAGCACGCGTGGGGCGTGGTGGATGCAGGGGACTTCCTCGCCTCGCTGTCCGAGGCGGTGGGGCCCGAGGCCGCGCTCGCGTGGCGGGGCTTCGTGGAACAGCCCGGCGCGCCGCGCATCGCCGCGGAGCTGGAGTGCAAGGCCGGGGCGCCCGCGAAGCTGAAGCTGTCCCAGGAGCGCTATCTGCCCGTGGGCTCGTCGGCGGATCGCGCGCGCACCTGGGATGTACCGGTGTGCGTGCGCGCTGGAACGGGCGCCAAGGCCACGCGCACCTGCAAGCTGCTGACAGAGGCCACGGGCGAGATGGAGCTGCCCGGCAAGAGCTGCCCCAAGTGGGTGCTGCTCAACGCGGGCGGCACGGGCTACTACCGCTCCGGCTACACGCGCGAGCAACTGGCCCGGCTGCTCGCGGTGCCGAGCGGCACGCTCTCCGTGACGGAGCAGGGCGCGCTGATGGCGGACCTGGACGCCGCGGTGGGCCGGGGTGACATCCCGCTGGGCGAGGCGCTGAAGGCGGTGCCCGCGACGGCCCTCAACCCCAGCCGGCTCGTGCGCGAGAGCGGCGCCGAGCTGCTGGGGCGGGTGCGCCTGGATCACCTCACGCCCGCGGAGCGCACGAGCTTCCAGGGCTGGGTGCGCTCGCTCTACGGCCCGCAGGCCCGGGCCCTTGGCTGGCTGCCCAAGGCGGGTGAGGAAGACGAGACGCGCGAGGCGCGCACGTCGCTGGTGTGGCAGGCGGCGAACCTGGGGGATGACCCGGCGCTCAACCAGGAGGCGCGGCGGCTCGCGAACGCGTGGCTTGCGCGCCATGACTCGGTGGACGCGGACACCGTGCCGTCCGCGCTGATGACGGCGGCGCGGCATGGCGACGCGGCGTTGTTCGATGCGCTGCTCGCCGAGGCGAAGAAGGAGACGGACCGCAACGCGCGTCTGCGTCTGCTCGGCGCGCTGGGTCGGTTCCGCGAGCCCGCGTTGGCCCACCGCGCCCTGGAGCTGCTGCTGTCGCCGGACTTCGACGCGCGCGATACCCACATCATCCTCATCGGCCAGTTGCAGGACACGGAGACGATGCGGGATGCCTGGGCGTACCTGCGCGACCACTACGACGCCATCATGGGGCCCATGCGCTCGGATGATGCGGGCGGGGTGCTCAAGCTGCTCGGCAACCTGTGCGACGACGCCACGCGCTCCGAGGTCGAGGCCTTCCTCACCCCGCGCGTCGCCAAGGTGGAAGGTGGAGCCCGTGAGCTGTCACGGGCCCTGGAGTCCATCCACCTGTGCCTCGAGTCCCAGCACATCCATCAGCAGAGCGTGCGCGACTTCTTGCGCGCGCCGGCGGCCGTGCCGTCCGCGGCGAAGCGGCGCTGAAAAGCACGCGGGCGGCCGGCTCCATCGCTGGAGCGGGCCGCCCGGTAGGGACGACGTGAGGGCTGGCGTGAGCCTCAGCCCACCAACTGCATGATTCCCCACGTCAGCCCGTAGACGCACACCGCGGTGAGCGCGGCGGCGGGGATGGTGAAGACCCAGGCCCAGATGATGCGGCCGGCCACGCCCCACTTCACGGCGCGCCAGCCCTTGGTGGAGCCCACGCCGACGATGGCGCCGGTGATGGTGTGCGTGGTGGAGACGGGGATGCCCAGCTCGGCCAGGGCGATGATGGTGACTCCGCCGCCGGTCTCCGCGCAGAAGCCGCCGATGGGCGCCAGCTTGGTGAGGCTGTGTCCCATGGTGCGGACGATGCGCCAGCCGCCGAAGAAGGTGCCCATCGCGATGGCCGCGTGGCAGGAGATGATCATCCACCAGTCGATGTGGAACGGCCGGTCCTTCCAGATGGTGCCGAACAGCACCACGGCGATGATGCCCATGACCTTCTGCGCGTCATTGGTGCCGTGGCTGTAGGAGAAGATTCCCGACGAGACGAGCTGCAGGCGCCGGAACCACGAGTCCACCTTCAGCGGCGTCTGCTTGTGCACCACCCAGGTGCTGATGAGCATCATCGTCGTGCCGAGAATCATGCCGATGAGCGGCGACAGCACGATGAAGGCGGCGATCTTCGCGATGCCCGCGCCCACCAGGCCCTTCACGCCGAGCACCGGCAGGGTGGCGCCAATCATCCCGCCCGCCAGCGCGTGAGACGACGATGAGGGCAGGCCCCACCACCAGGTCAGCAGGTTCCAGGTGATGGCGCCCATCAACGCCGAGAAGATGACCATCAAGACAGCCGAGGGCCCCTGGGCTCGGAGCATGTCGAAGTTGATGATGCCCTTGCCCATGGTGTTGGCCACATGGACGCCCCCGCTGAACGCGGCGATGAAGTTGAAGAAGGCCGCCCAGGCGACGGCCAGGTTGGGGGACAGGACGCGCGTGGACACCACGGTGGCGATGGAGTTCGCCGCGTCGTGGAAGCCATTGATGAAATCGAAGATGAGCGCGACCGCGACGATGGTGATGACAGCGGCGAGCAGCATCTCAGGAGTGCTCCAGGACCACGCCCTCGATGACGTTCGCGACGTCGTTGCACTTGTCGGTCGCGGTCTCGATGAGGTCGTAGATTTCCTTCCACTTGATGATGGTGAGCGTGTCCATGCCGCTCTTGAAGAGCCGTCCCATCCCCGAGCGCAGGGCCTCGTCCGCCTGCGTCTCCAGCCGCTTGATTTCCTTGCAGCCCGCGAGGATCTGCGCCGGCTTCTTGATGAGCCGCAGCGCCGCGACGACCTCCTGGACCTTCTCGGTGCAGAGCACCAGCACGCGCGCCAGCTCCGTGGCGTCCGGCAGGCTCTCGGTAATCTCGTAGTAGTGGAGCCGCGCCGCCGCCGCGTTGGTGAAGTCCAGCACGTCGTCGATGCGGGAGAGCAGGGCGTGAATCTGCGTCCGGTCGAACGGGGTGATGAACTGCTTGTGCAGACGGTTGAAGGCCTGGTGCGTCACCTCGTCACCGCGATGCTCAATGGCCTTGAGCTTCTGCACGCGCTCCGCCACGTCGCGGTAGTCGCTCAGCAGCGCGTGGAGCGTCCGCGCGCCTTCTACGGTGACCGCACACTGAGCATCGAAGTCGTCGAAGAACTCGTCCGACTTGGGCATCAGCTTCTCGAGCATCGTCTCTCCCAGAGGCGCCTGCGCGCACAGGCATGGAACGCCACGGTGGCCGTGACTTGGCCGTGACCCCTCCGTGGCGCGCCCGTGACTACCCTACTGGGGGAGAATCGCCAGCGTTCCGTGAAATCCCCCTCGAATTTCGCGGGCTTGCGGCGTTCAGACGACCCGGTTGCGCAGCTCCTCGAAGAAGCCCACCCAGAGCTGCCACATCTCCTCGGCGCCCTTGACGATGGTGGCCATCTCCGCGTCCGTGTAGCTCAGCCCGACCGTCTGCCCGGCGGTCTGCACATGGTCCGGCTCCTGCTTCACGTGGATGTCCACCCACGGCAGGGACTTGAGGCCGGTGGTGCGCCGCACCAGCTTGCCCAGCTTGGCCACCATGGTGAGGTCCGCCACCTCGGTGCCGTACAGGAAGCCCAGGCCCGTGAGGTAGTTGTCCGTGGAGCGGGCATAGCCGTCCAGCAGTCGCTGGGTCGCCGGCGTCATCTTCGCCTCCGACACCGCCGCGCGCGCCATGCCCGCGTCGGTCATCGTCTGGATGAAGAAGCGCTCGTGCGCTCGCTCGACGTCTCCCTCGCCCACCTCCTGGTTGAGGATGTGGGTGACCGCCGTCTTCATTTCGAGGTTGGGACAGACGGCGATGAGGCGGCTGAGGAACGTGGGGAAGTAGTGCAGGGGATGCCACCACTGACCCAACACCAACTCCGCCTGCTCCACGGAGAAGGTCTTCTCGTCCACCACCTCGAAGAAGCGGTGCTTGATCAGCTGCTCCCGACTGGAGTTCTTCGCTAGCGCCGCCTCGATGGAATGGTTTCGCATCACAGCTCCCGTGCTTGAGGTCCGCAGGCTCGAGGAGAGCGGGAATCAGGACTCAGATTGTTGGACGATTCCCCCACCCACTCGTCAACACCATATCCCAATGATGTTCTAGGAAACAGAGAATACCAAGTTAGAGCTGTATTGCATGAGTGTGGTGTTGGTGTAGGAATCACCTGCGTGCAGGTGTGTGTATGTTCATTTCCTGACATGAAGGCCCGACTTCGGTCGGATGCCCCGGGTGGGCGACGCGCCGCGACGATGGGGAATGCGCGTCCTGTCACCGAGCCCCGAGGAGACGCCGGCCATCGGGCTGGCGGCGCTGGAGTTGGCGCTCCAGGCGGATCTGGAGCGCCTGGCTTATCCGGGGCGCTCCTGGGTGCCGCCGCGGCAGACGCGCGCCGGGCTGCCCGTCCTGGACGTGCTAGTCATTGGCGGGGGGCAGAGCGGACTCACCGCCGCGTTCGGACTGATGCGAGAGCGGGTGACGAACCTGCTCGTGGTGGATGACGGAGCGCCAGACCGGGCGGGGCCGTGGAAGACCTTCGCCCGCATGCGGACGCTGCGCACGCCCAAGCACCTCACGGGGCCGGACCATGGGCTGCCCCATCTTCTGTTCCAGTCCTGGTTCGAGGCCCAATACGGCGCGGAGGCCTGGACGTCGCTGGGGCGAATCCCCAAGGAGCTGTGGGCGGACTATCTGGGCTGGTACCGCCGGGTGCTGGGCATCCCCGTGCGCAGCCAGACGCGCGCGGGCCCGCTGGAGTGGCGCGCCGACGAGGGCTGCTTCCGCGTTCCCTTGGCGGACTCGGGGGGCGCCTCCGCGGCCGTGGTGCATGCCCGCAAGGTGGTGCTGGCCACGGGCATCGATGGCTCGGGGCGGTGGGAGGTGCCCGCAGAGCTGGCGAGCGTGCCTCGGGCGCTCTACGTGCACACGTGTGAGCCCATCGACTTCGAGTCCATGCGGGGCCGGAGCGTGGGCGTGCTGGGGGCGGGGGCCTCGGCGTTCGACAATGCCTCCCTCGCGCTGGAGCACGGCGCCTCGGAGGTGCGGCTGTTCTTTCGTCGCCGTGAGTTGCCCACCGTCAATGCCTATCGTTGGGCGGAGTTCGTCGGCTTTCTCAAACACCATGCGGAGCTGCCGGACGTGGACCGCTGGCGCTTCATCCGTCGCATCCTGGAGATGGGACAGCTGCCTCCCGCGGACACCTATCGACGCGCGGTCGGGTTCTCGCATTTCCACCTGCACCCGGGGTCGCCCTGGCTCTCCGTGGCGGCGGTGGAGGGGCGGGCGCGTGTCACCACGCCGCAAGGTGTCTATCTATTCGATCGGCTCATTCTCGGCAGCGGCACGGTGACGGACCTGTCGCTGCGACCCGAGCTGGCGTTGCTCTACCCAGACATCGCGCTGTGGCGAGACCGTTTCCAGCCGCCGCCCGAGCTGGCGCACGCGGACCTCTCGCGGCATCCCTACCTGAGCGCCCATTTCGAGTTTCAGGAGAAGGTGCCGGGCCGGGCGCCGCACGTCGCGGCGGTCTTCAATTATACCTTTGGCTGTCTGCTTTCCCTGGGGCTGGGTGGGGCGAGCATCTCGGGCATGAAGTACAGCTTGCCTCGGCTGGTCGCGGGGGTGACGCGACAGCTCTATCTGGATGACAGGGATGCCTTCTATCGGTCCCTGGAGTGCTATGCGGAGAGGGAATTCGAGCCATGAGCGCGGGAGACTTCGTGCTGCGCAGCCAGCGCGTCCTCGTGGACGGCGGACTGCGCGCGGCGGCGGTGGTGGTCCAGGCGGGGAGGGTGGCCGCGGTGTCTGCGTTCTCCGAGGCTCCCTCGGGGTTGCCTGTCACGGACGTGGGCGAGCTGGTGGTGATGCCTGGCGTGGTGGACTGCCACGCGCACATCAACGAGCCCGGGCGAACGGAATGGGAGGGATTCGAGACGGCCACGCGCGCGGCGGCGGCCGGAGGCATCACCACGCTGGTGGACATGCCGCTCAACTCGCTGCCGCCCACCACCACGTTGGATGCGCTCTTGCTCAAGGCGCGCGCGGCGGAGGGGCGCTGCCACGTGGATCATGGCTTCTGGGGCGGCGTCATCCCGGGCAACGCGGACGAACTGGAAGGGCTCATCGAGGCGGGAGTGCCCGGGTTCAAGTGCTTCCTGTGCCCATCGGGTGTGGATGAGTTCCCCGCCGCGAATCGCGAGGTGCTCGCGGAGGCCATGCCGGTGCTGGCGCGCTGGGGGATTCCGCTGCTCGTCCACGCGGAGCTGGAGTCACCCACCGTGCGCGCGGAGGGAGATGTCCGCGCCTACTCCCGCTATCTGGCGTCTCGGCCCGCGCGCTGGGAGGACGATGCCATCCGGTTGATGGTGTCGCTGGCGCGTCAGCATGGCTGTCGCGTGCACATCGTCCATCTGTCATCCGCGAGCGCGCTGTCGCTGCTGCGTGAAGCCCGCGGCGCGGGTGTGCCGGTGACGGTGGAGACGTGTCCGCACTACCTGACGTTCGCGGCGGAGACGATTCCGGATGGCGCCACGTTCCTCAAGTGCGCGCCGCCCATTCGTGAGGCGCGCAACCGGGAGCGGCTGTGGGAGGCGCTTCGCCAGGGTGACATTGATCAGGTCGTCTCGGACCACTCGCCCTGCACTCCGGGACTGAAGCACCTGGAGCACGGAGACTTCGGCGCGGCGTGGGGAGGGATTGCGTCGCTGCAGCTCAGCCTGCCCGTGGTGTGGACGGCGGCGCGGCGGCGCGGGTTCGCTCTTGCGGATGTGGCGCGCTGGATGTGTGAGGCGCCCGCGCGTCTGGTGGGTTTGGAGGGGGTGAAGGGGTCGCTGCGGGTGGGCGCGGACGCGGACTTCGTCGTGTTCGACCCTGACGCCACCTTCACGGTGGAGCCCGCGAACCTGCTGCATCGGCATTCACTGACACCCTATGCGGGGCACTCGCTGACAGGCGTGGTGGAGCTGACCTTCCTGCGCGGGATGAAGATCTACGAGCACGGCCGGCCGCTGGCCGCGCCGCTCGGACGTTGGGTGCGGCGCCCCGTGGCGTCGCGCGTCGCCGCTTGAGTCACCGAAGAGGACACACCATGCACGCCGACGAGGATGGGAAGCTGCGCGTTGCCTTCACGGATTGGCCGGACCTGGCCGCGGAGAAGGTGGGTGGACGCGCGATCATCGCCAACGACGAGTTCTTCGCGCCCAAGGAGAACCTGCTCCGGCCCGGACGAGGCGTCTTCATCGCGGACCGCTACACGGAGCGGGGCAAGTGGATGGATGGCTGGGAGACGCGCCGACGGCGCACGCCGGGCCATGACTGGTGCATCATCCAGCTCGGGCTGCCCGGCGTCGTGCGCGGTGTGGACATCGACACGAACCACTTCCTCGGCAACTTCCCCGAGTACGCGTCGCTGGAGGGCCTGGAGGTGTCGGGCTCGCCCGACGCCGACACGCTCGCATCCGCGCGATGGACGCCGCTCATGCCGCAGCTTCGGCTCCAGGGCGGCTCGCGCAATCTCTTCGCCCTCGCGAGCGAGCAGCGCTGGACGCACCTGCGGCTCAACATTTTTCCGGATGGCGGTGTGGCGCGCTTCCGAGTGCACGGCGAGGTGCGACCGGACCTCGCTCGCCTGAGTCAGGGCAGCGAGCCGGTGGACCTGGCCGCGCTGGAGAATGGCGGCGTGGTGGTGGCATGCAATGACGCGTTCTTCGGGCCTCGGGACAACCTCATCCTCCCGGGCCGCGCGGCGCACATGGGCGAAGGGTGGGAGACGCGTCGCAAGCGCGTGCCAGGCTTTGATTGGATCATCGTGAAGCTGGCGGCACCGGGCACGGTGGAGCGCGTCGAGGTGGATACCGCGCACTACAAAGGCAACTTCCCGGATACCTGCTCGCTGGAGGGCTGCTATCTGCGCGAGCCGGTGGTGGATTTCGCCAACGCGCGAGACATTGTCTGGACGGAGCTCCTGACGCGCACGAAGCTCCAGGCGGACCACCGACACTTCTTCGCGTCCGAGCTGCAAGCGAAGGGACCGTTCACGCACGTGCGACTCAATATCTTTCCAGACGGAGGCATCAGCCGCCTTTGTGTGCACGGGCGGCCCGCATGAGCCCGCTCCATCGGCTCAACACGTTGCCCGTGGCCGAGGCCCGCACGGAGATGCTGCGCTGCTGTGGCTCGTCGCGCTGGGCGGACGCGATGGTGCGCGCCCGACCGTTCCGGGACGCGAGCCATCTGTACGGCGAGGCCCAGTGGCTCTGGGAGCAGACGGGCCCCGACGACTGGCACGAAGCCTTCCAGCACCACCCGCGCATCGGTGACGGCCCCGCGCTGCGCGAGCGCTTTGCCTCCACCGCGACCTGGACCTCGCGCGAGCAGGCCGGCGTGGGAGGCGCGCCCGAGGTCGTGCTGGCAGGGCTGGCCGAAGGCAACCTCGAATACGAGCGGCGCTTTGGCTTCATCTTCCTCGTGTGCGCCGCGGGCAAGGGCGCCGAGGAGCTGCTGGCGACCTTGCGCGAGCGTTTGGGAAACGCACCCGATGACGAGCTGCGCATCGCGGCCGGAGAGCAGGCCAAGATCACCCGCCTTCGGTTGGAGAAGCTCCTGACCCCATGAGCACCTTGTCCACCCATGTCCTCGACACGCAGCGAGGACGCGCGGCCTCGGGAGTTCCGCTGACGTTGGAGGCCCAGGGCCAGGCGGGCGTTTGGGCTTCGCTGTCTCGCGGTGTCACCGACGCGGACGGGCGCGTGCGCGAGCTGCTGCCCGCGGGCGGACGCCTGGAGCCGGGCACGTATCGGCTCACGTTCGACACGGGCGCGTACTTCCGCGCGCAAGGCATCCGAGGCTTCTATCCCTCGGTGACCGTGGTGTTCGAGGTCACCGCGGCGGACGAGCACTACCACGTGCCGCTCTTGCTGAGCCCGTTTGGCTACTCGACGTATCGAGGGACTTGAGCCCGCTCATTCATCCAAGGCGAAGAAGTGGCTGAACGGACCGGGGCCCCGCCCCAGGGCGAGCGGGTGCTCCAGGGCCGTCGTCACATAGGCCTTGGCGCGACGCGTGGCCTCCAGCGGCGCGCGTCCCAAGGCGAGGTGCGCGGCCAGCGCGGCGGACAGGGTGCAGCCCGTGCCGTGCGTGTTGCGCGTCTCCACCGAGCGCAGGTGGAGCGTCTCCAGCCGCTCGCCGTCAAACCAGACATCGGTGCCGCGCAGCGGACCCGACATGCCCCCGCCCTTGACGAGCACCGCCCGCGAGCCGAGTCGATGGATGCGCTGGGCGGCCTCCTGCATGTCCTCCAGCGTGTGGAGTTCCATGCCCGCGAGGAGCTGGGCCTCGTGTCGGTTGGGGGTGACGACGGCGGCCAGGGGCAGGAGCAGCTCCTTCAGCGCGCCGACCGCCTCGTCATCGATGAGGCGAGAACCCGCGCGGGAGACCATGACCGGATCCACCACCACCGTGCCGAGTCCCCACGCGCGCAGGCGTTCGGCGACCACCGTGATGATCTCCCGGTTGACGAGCATGCCTGTCTTCACGGCGCCCGCCCCGACATCGGAGGTCACCGCGTCGAGCTGCGCGGAGACCGACGCGGCGGGGAGTACGTCGACGCGGGTGACGCCGAGCGTGTTCTGGGCGGTGACGGCGGTGAGGGCACAGGTCCCATGCACCCGGTGGAATGCGAAGGTGCTGAGGTCGGCCTGGATTCCGGCGCCGCCGCCGCTGTCCGAGCCCGCGATGGTGAGCGCGGTCGCGATCGTCTGGGGTTGCTTCATGGCCCCTTCTCTCCCAGAGGCCGCGGCGGCCTTCAACGAGGAAGAATCGCGGCCGGGTGTGGCGCGCGAGTTGTGGGCGCCGGGCTCGCCCGCTAGGCTGCTGGAATGGCTGGGTACCCGGGCGGCCCGTCACCAGTGACTGCGGGACTCGCTCGCGAGGCTGTGGCCGAGCTGGAAGTCATCAGCTCCCAAGCCGCCTACGAGCGCTTCCTGGCACCCGCACGCGCGCTGGAGGAGGGCGCCGTCGAGGAGTGCCGCGCCAACATCGCGCTCGCCTTCCAGAACGCGAAGCAGGGCGTGGACGCGGTGCTCCTGCGCGAGTCCGAGGTGGCGAGCCTGCCCGGTATCCAGGTGGAGCTGCTCCGCGAGCTGCCCGAGATTGCCAAGGGGCTCGCCTTCGCGGTGCTGCAGGCCCAGCGAGACCTGCCCACGGGGGCATTTGGGCCCCTCTACGAGCGGGCGGTGCAGCTGCGGCGCAAGCTGCTCAAGGCGGCGGATGCCCTCGCGGAGGCAGGGCTCCTGGCCCGCGCGGAGCTGGAGGCGGCCCAGGACGAAGGGCGCCGGGACGTCCTGGGAGACTGCGCCGCGCTGGCCCGCTTGATGCGCCGCAACGAGGAGAAGCTCGCGGGGCGCTCGCCGGTGACGCCCGCGGAGGTCGGCGAGGCGGAGCTGGTGGCGGAGCAGCTCGGAGCGCTGCTGGCGGCCCCGGCGGATCCGCGCGACCGCGAGGCCACGCCCCTGCTCATCGAGGCCACGCGGCTGCGCGACAGGTTCTGGACGCTGCTCACCCAGCGGCACGACGTGCTGTGGCGGTGTGGCGCGTGGCTGTATGGCCGAGACGTGGAGGAGCGCGTTCCGCCGCTCCAGTCGAGGCCCGCGCTGGTGCGACAGGCAGGGCAGGGGCCGTCGTTGCGAGGGACCGCCGTGCAGGCGCAGCGTCGCATGGAGAATCGCCCCGCGCCGGTGGCCGGGCCGGATTCCTCCACCGCGATGGAGCGCTCCAAGGTCCGCTTCATGGTTCGAGTCGGCTTCGACTTTCCGTCGCGCTAGAGTCCCGGCGCGACATGCCTTTTGACGTGAAGGACATCCTCAAGCAGGTCGAGGCGGGGACCGCGCCGGAGGCGGGCATCCCCGAGTGGTGGCGCGAGAGCTGGGCGGAGCCGGACGGGTTCGCCACCGCCCTCGCCGACGCGCACGCGGGACGCGGCGCCCCGCCACCGAAGAGCCGCCCCGGTCAGCAGTACGACTTCTTCCATGACCTGGTGGTGCGCCACGTGGCCCAGGAGCGCCCCGCGCTTCGGACCTTCGAGCGACTCCAGGGCTGGCAGACGCTGAGCTATCGCGCGCTGCATGAGCAAGCCGCGCGCCGCGCGGGCGAGTGGGCCGAGCAGGGCGTCAAGGCGGGCGCGAAGGTGTGCCTGTTGTATGGGATGGGCTCCGAGCTGCTCATCTCGCTGATGGCGGGCGTGAAGCTGGGCGTCTGTGTTTCGCTGCTGCCGCCGCTGGGGCCGCGCTTCGTGTCGCGCCGCCTGGAGGCGCTCGCGCCGGAGCACGTGGCCGCCGAGCCGCACCAGCTGCCGCTGCTCAAGGGTTTCGAGAAGACGCTGCTGCGCGTCCGGACCGGAGCCTCGCCGGGCTTCTCGTCGTACAGCTACAAGCCCGCGGATCCGGTGGGGCTCGTGTTCTCGCCCCTGGCGGATCCATCCCATGTCCCGGTGCCCCTGTCCGCGGACGACGCCTGGCGGGGCGCGCTGGCGGATGGCCTCATCACCTTCGGGTTGGGGCCGGGGGAGCAACTGGCGGCGCCGGGCTTCTCGCTGCTCCAGGGCCTGCCGGCGATGCTGTTCGCCACGCTCCTGCGCGGCGCGACCTTCGTCCACGTGGAGCTGGCGGACCTGGAGCGCAACGCCGCACCGCTGTTGGAGCAGCCGCTGCGCGCGTTGGGCGTCTCCAACGCGCTCCGCGAGCTGCTCACCCGCACGCGGGTCGGGGCGCTGCGCAACGTGTCGCACTGGTTCCGCAATCCCGAGGAGCCCCTCGACGCCCAGGCCTGGCGCGCGTGGATCAAACAGGCGGCGCTCGGCTCCACGCCGTGCTCCAGCGTCCTGGTGGATCCGGCCCTGGGCGGCGCGGTGCTCCTGTCTCCGCGCTGGAACGGGGAGCCGCAAACGGATGTGCTCCCCGCGCCGGGCCGGCGGTGGGCGCTGCGCGACGCGAACCAGAGCGGACAGGATTCGGCCTCGGACGTGGGCCTCTACACGCCGCTGCCGGACAAGAAGCGCCCGCCCAGCCATGTCGTCCTCGCGCGGATCCGCGAGCGCTACCACTACGGTGGGACGCTGGGGCCGCGCCGGGACGGCCGCGTCTATCCGACGGCCGAGGTCACCGCCGTGCTGGAGGGGCTGCCCTCGCTGGTGGGGACGTCCATCGTGGCCGTTCCGACGAGCGGAGTCGCCAGTCAGCCCCGCTTCGTGCTGCTGGGCTTCACGGGCGCCCGGGCTCCCTCCGCGAGCGCGGAGCAGGAGATCCGCCGGCGCATCGAGCACCAACTGGGGGTGGAGTTCCTGCCGGACCGCGTCGCGCTGTTTCCGCTGTTTCCGCGCCGGAAGAAGGGCGCGGTGGATGACGCGTGGTGCGCGTCGCAGTTCTTCACGGGCGCGCTCCACCGCAAGGCGTCGGATCCCTCGTTCCAGGCGCTGGTGACCATCCGCGGACGCTTGTTGGAAAGCGCGAGCCGTCCGGGTGAAGATGCGGGCCCCGCAGTGAAATGAAAGGGACGGGACCATGGGTGTCCAGGTCGTGATGGGCGCGATGCTCCAATGCAGTTTCGGAGTCGCGCCCTCGTCGCTGATGGTGCTGCCGGTGAACCGGGTGATGGCGCCCACCCCGGCGGCGAACATCATGGACAACAAGCCGATGATGAACATCCTGCCCTTCGGCATGTGCTCGTCCATGGCGAACCCGATGGTGGCGGCAGCCACCGCCGCGGCGCTGGGCGTGTTGACACCCATGCCGTGCATCCCCGCCACCGCCGCGCCCTGGGCTCCCGGATGTCCCAAGGCGCTCATCGGCAACATGCCGGCGCTGGAGAGCAACTCGAAGCTCATGTGCAGCTATGGCGGCGTCATCCAGGTCGTGACCCCCGGTCAGTTCGTGGTGATGGATGGGTGACGCGGCCGCGGTCCTGGAGGTGCTGGACATCACCCTGTTGGATCGCCCCCTCACCGGCGCGCCGGTGGACCTCTCCACGGAGGAGGGCGCGGATCCCCGCCTGGAAGCCATCACCACCTGGGTGGCCAAGGGTTCGTACCTGGACGCCGCGCGGTCCGCAGAGGCGCTGCTGCGCCAGGACCTGCGAGACGTCCGGCTCGTGTGCCCGTACCTCTTCGGAGGCTTCGTCGCGCGCGGCATGCACGCGCTGCCCGTGCTGTTCCGCTCCCTGACTCTGACGTTGACGGAGAACTGGGAGGCCTTCGGGCCCACGGCCAAGAAGGCGCTGTTCATGGACAACGGCCTGCGCTGGATGTTCAGGCTGATGAGCAAGCTCATGGAGCACCATGCGCGACTGAAGGACGCGCAGTGGCAGGCGTGGACCTCCGGCGACAACCGTCCCCCGCTGCAAGAGGCCCTGGGGCTGGCGGATCCGGTGATGGCCGCGTTCGGGGCCATGCCGCGCAGCGGCGCCATGGAGCCGTTCCGCACGCTCCTCACTGGCTTGCGCGCGCACCTCCAGGCGCTGCCCGAGCCGGTCTCCGTCGTCCCCGCGGTGGAGGAAGACGCAGAGGAGGAAGAAGAGTCCGAGGCTCCGTCCCCCAGCGAGGCGAAGGGCGCCACGGCGCGCGCGGAGCCCAGGGCGCCCTCCGGTCCGGTGTTGCCCATCTCCCCGCCGCTCGCTCAGCTGATCCGCAAGCTGTCCGCGTTCGAGGCGCTGATCGCGAGCCAGGACTTCGTGAAGGCCAGCGTCGTCGCGGTGGATGTGCTGGCTGTCATTGAGCGGTTTGATCCCCGGGTGTACCTGCCGCTGCTCTTCTCCGGCTTCTTCACCGGGCTGAGCCAGAACGCGGACTCCATCGAGCCCTTGTTGCACAACACCGAGTCCCTCGCCTTCCGGGCGTTGGATCAGCTCTACCGCGTGGACCTGGACGCCTTCCTGGTGGCGCAGTCGCGGCAGGGCGGCGGCGGTGGCTTCGGGGACGAGGACTAGCGCCATGGAGGTGGAGCGGGGCGAGCAGGGCAGGGCGCTCACCGTCGAGGAGCGCATCAGCGAGCGGATCCGCAGCTTCGACATCCCGGCGCTGTTGGACCTGCTCGCGAAGGAAGGCTACAGCGAGTCAGACATCGAGTTCCGCAGCCACCGCAGTACGTTGCGACAGCAGCATCTGGTGCACGCCATCGAGTTCACGCGTCAGCCGCGCAAGCGGGCGGTCATCACCGTGAACATGGGATTGCTCAGCGTGCAGACGCCCCTGCCATCCTTCTTGTTTCAGGCCATGGATCGCCTGGAGCACGACGCGATGGTCGACTTCATCGGCTACTTCGACCATCTCTTGCTGCGCACGCGCTTCGCCGGGCAGTTCCCGGATCGCGACGAGACGCTGCTGCCCGGCTGGGAGCGCTCCACGGCGCACCGCCTGCGCCTGCTGCGGCTCGCGTGCCCCAGCAGCCTCCACTGGCTGTTCGCCAAGGTGTTCCCCGAGGCCGAGGTGACGGTGCGGCGCGAGACGCGCAAGCAACGCATCGAGTCCAAGGGGATCCGTTTGGGGGCCGTGGCGCTGGGGGACGGCAGCGCGGTGGGCGGATTCGCCACCGTTCCCACCGGCGGCGTGGAGGTGCGGATCCACCTCGACGAGTCGACTTCTGGCACCGGAATCCCGTGGGCGGTCGAGGCGCGTCGTCGCCTCACCACCCGCATCTTCCCGAGCCTCGCGGAGACGCCGCTCGCGCTCAAGATCATCATGGCGCTGAGGGATCAGAGCAGCCACGCGCGGCTCCATGCCGCCAGTTACCTTGGCTATGATCCGCTTGTCGGGGGTCCCGAACATACCCAAGAAGTCCTCTTGTTCTCGGGAGACACGGCACAGGTACGTAGCGCGGATGCTCGGTGATGACGACTATCCGCTTATTGACGCCTCTTCGGATCACGCCTAACTTTGGAAAAGTTCATTGGCAGGGTGCGTTCCCGGGAAGGTTGATGCGCATCGGGGGCCGCATACCTCCACCGTGAGGGAGTCAACGTGGCCATTCAGGACCAGCTTCCCAAATCACGCATCACCTTGACGTATCGCACCACCATCAATGGCGAACAGGAGACGGTGAACCTGCCGCTCCGCTTGCTGGTGTTGGGAGACTTCTCGCTCGGTTCCTCGGAGGATCGCAAGAACGACCTCGAGGCGCGCCGGCTGCGTTCCATTGATGGACGCAACCTGGATGAGCTGATGAAGGACATGAAAATGTCCGTCAAGTTCCAGGTGCCCAATCGCATCAATCCAGACGTCGAGTCTGACCTGGACGTTGCGCTTCCTATCGACCGGATGAAGTCCTTCCATCCGGATGAGATTGTGAAACACGTCCCGAAGCTCAAGGCGCTGCTGCTCCTGAAGACGCTGCTCGTGGAGATGCAGTCGAATATCGACAACCGCAAGGATTTGCGCCGCGAGCTGTATGAGCTGTTCTCCAAGCCGGACGCGCTCAAGGCGCTGCTCGGCGAGCTCAAGGGCTACGAGAGCATGCGGCT
This sequence comes from Myxococcaceae bacterium JPH2, assembly GCA_016458225.1. Lineage (NCBI taxonomy): Bacteria > Pseudomonadati > Myxococcota > Myxococcia > Myxococcales > Myxococcaceae > Myxococcaceae bacterium JPH2. Next base: position 72,901 of record JAEMGR010000032.1, read on the forward strand.
GCCGTCTGGCGAGGGCAAGGCGGACGCGAAGTCCGACGCCAAGCCCGAGGCCAAGAAGGACGTCCCGGCCGGTACGCCCAAGGCCGCGACTGTCGCCGCCACGGCCACCGCCACCGCGGCTGCCTCCACCAAGCCGCCCGCCTAAGTAGCGCCGACATCCTTCTGAGGAGCCAGCCATGGCCGAAACCACTTATCTGAATCGCCTCTTCAGCAGTGTCAGGCTCGAAGCGCCGCAGGCTTCCGAGCCGATGATTGTCAATAACTTCTCCACCGTGGTGGACGAGCAGGCGGTGACTCTGGAGAGCCGGTTCCTCTCCAGCGTCGCGGCGCTGATGCAGAACGTCCAGCCGGTGGGAGGTCCCGACAACAGCTTCCGCTTCGACAAGGGTCAGGTGTTGGATGTCATCAGCCGCATCGATCGCATGATCGACGCGCAGATGAATGAGATCCTCCACAACGAGACCTTCCAGAAGATGGAGTCCGCGTGGCGCGGTCTGGAAGACCTCGTCGAGCACACCAACTTCAAGGCCAACATCGGCATCGACATCCTCGATGTGGCCAAGGACGAGCTCGCCGAGGACTTCGAGAACAACTCGAGCAACCTCTTCGCGGGCGCGCTCTTCGACAAGGTCTACATCCAGGAGTACGACCAGTACGGTGGTCGCCCGTTCGGCGCCATGGTCGGCCTGTATGAGTTCTCGTCCACGCCGGCGGACCTGACGTGGCTGCAGCGCATGGCGAAGCTGGCCAACGCCGCCCACTGTCCGTTCATCTCCGCGGTGAGCCACAAGTTCTTCGGCTGCGAGACCATCGAGGAGATGGAGGCCATCAAGAACCTGGAGGGCGTGCTGGCCCATCCTCGGTTCGGCCGCTGGAACGCGCTGCGCGACACGGAGGAGGCCGCGTACATCGGTCTGACCTTCCCGCGCTACGTGCTGCGCCTGCCCTGGCATCCGGACAAGAACCCCTGCGACGTCCTCAACTTCACGGAGGAGGCGCGCGGTGACTCGGAGAAGTACCTCTGGGGCAACTCCGCCATCCTGCTGGCGCGCAACCTGGTGAAGGCGTTCGAGATCTCCGGTTGGTGCCAGTCCATCCGCGGCCCCAAGGGCGGTGGTCTCATCACCGGCCTCCCGGTGGACACCTTCAGCCTGCGCGGCCAGGACGAGATCAAGGCGCCGGTCGAGATCGCCATCCCGGACTATCGCGAGTACGAGTTCGCGCGCAGCGGCTTCATCCCGCTCGTCTACCGCAAGGGCTCCAGCGACGCGACGTTCTTCAGCACCCAGGCGGCCAAGGTGTCCAAGCAGTTCAAGGACCCGAAGGACTCCGAGAACTCGCAGCTCGTCACCAACTTGGCGTACACGTTCTCCATCACGCGGCTGGCGCACTACGTGAAGTGCATCATGCGTGATAACATCGGCAACACGGCGGACGCGGATTACATCCAGCGCCAGCTCGACTCGTGGCTGTCTGGCTACGTGACGACGGTGACCAATCCGGATGACCTGACCGTGCGGCGCTTCCCGTTCAAGGCGAGCAGCGTCGAGGTGTTCCCCCGGCCCGGGGAGCTTGGCTGGTACGATTGCAAGCTGGCAGTGCTGCCCCACATCCAGTTCGAAGGCCTCAATGTGGAGCTGATGCTCGAGTCTCGGCTCGGTTGATCCTCCGGCAGGTACGCCTGCCTTCATCACAAGGAGTGAGGGATGCCTCAATTCTCCCGTAATCTCGATGTGTATCAGGGCTTCAACTTCAAGAAGGACAAGCAGACCCCGGTTGGCTACATCACCGCCGTCACCATTGGTGGTGTGGCGCTGACGGCGGACCAGGAGACCATCAAGGATCCGGAGAACCCGGAGCAGGCCATTGCCGACAAGGTCGTGGCGGTGCTCAACCACTATCTGTGGGAGACGGGTATCACGGACGCGATGTACTTCTCCGGTCAGGTGTCCACGGCGAACAAGCAGAAGATCGCCGAGATGCTGCTGGGCAAGTTCTCCAACATCGAGGTCGTCTTCAAGTACGTCGTGTACGAGTACGATCCGCTCGGCAAGAAGTACTTCAAGTCGAACTTCCTCGACGCGGAGCTGAAGGGTCTGCTGGAGAAGAACGGCGACGACCTGAACATGGCCGTGGCGGACAACCCGTCCTCCGAGGTCCAGTCGCCCAAGAACTACACGTTCCAGATTGGCATCAAGCCGCAGACCCTGGAGCAGTCGCTGAACCTGGCCACCTCTTCGACCAAGAAGCTGGCGAAGAAGTGGGGCGTCACTGAGACGGCCGGCTAGGCGATTGGAATCCTGATACACCAAGCCGGGAGCGGGTCGCGCACACCGCCCCGGCTCCTGGCAAAGGGATGATCGCGTCATGCAGCGGTACAAGCTCGCACGGGTCCGCTGGCACGTAGGCCAGACCCTCCTCCCGGAACACTTCACTGCCCAGGAGGAGGCGCTGGACGCCGAGGTCCGGCTCCATGCTTCCTTGTCGGGCCTGCCGTCCTATGGCGTGGCCGCGCTGGCGTGGAACGAGTCGCTGCTGAGCGCCGGCAGCCTCTCCATTTCATCCCTCACGGTGGTGATGAAGAACGGCGCGGTGGTGGACGTGCCCGGCAACGCGGTGCTGCCGCCGCTGTCGCTGGACGCCTCCGGACGCTCCGAGTTCATCGTCTACCTGCACGTGCTCCGCGAGACGACCAGCGCGGAGGGCGTGCGCCTGTACGCGGATGATCCGCCGGTGCTCCAGCGCGTCCTGCACCGACTCCAGCTCTCGTCCGAGCCCGTGCTCGACGGCGCCGTGGCCTCCATGGGGCTGGCGGCCGTGTCTCAAGACGAGGAGGGCGCCTGGGCGGCGTCTCCGGACTGGGTGCCGCCCCTGCTGCTGGTGGGGACGAACCCCTTCCTGGAGAAGCTGCTGGCGGGGCTGGACGAGCTGTTGGACCAAGTCCGGCAGCAGCTGCTCACGCACATCTCGGACACGTACCTGCGCAGCGACCGGCTCACCAACGCCCGGCGCGCGCTGTTCGAGGTGCATCGGCTGCAGGCCCTGCGCAAGGACATGACGCGGCAGGTGTATCCGCATCCGTATCACCTGTTCGATTCGCTGCGCCGCGTGTACTTCGAGTCGTGCTGCTACCTGGAGATGCTCCCGGACGAGCAGATGCCGGTGTACCAGCACGAGGACCTGTCGCAGAGCCTGGGCGGATGGATGCGCCTGCTCACGCGCAGCTTCCAGCCCGAGGCCACGCGCTCCACGCACAAGGCCTTCGCGGTGAAGGACGGGCAGTTCCTCTGCTCGCCGCTGCCTCCCGAGGTGCGCACCGCCACGGAGATGTACCTGCTCGTGCAGCGCACGCAGCCGGGCGCGCGCACGCCGCTGGATGGCGTGAAGCTGGCGAGCCCCTCGCGGCTTCCCCTGGTGCGCCGGCAGGCCCTCAAGGGCGTCACCTTCACCCACGTGCCGTTCCCGTCCTTCCCGCACGCGCTGGGGCCGGAGATTGATTGGTACGTGCTCGGCTTGGGTGAGGAGTGGCAGCACGCGCTGCGCGAGGATGGCGTGGCCTTCTATGTCACGCCCGCGCTCAAGGGCGCGCAGACCTCTCTCTTCTGGCGAAGGTCCTAGCGATGGCCCGCGCACCCTTCCTGGAGAAGTTCGCGGGTCACGGCCACAAGCCCACCGTGCGGGACAGCCTGGCCCACGTCATCCAGAACATCGAAGCGGTGCTGAACACGAAGCGCGGCTACGGCTTCTTCATGCACGACTTCGGGCTCGGCGGGTACACGGAGAAGCTGGGCACGCGCGAGCTGGTGGAGGCGCTCACCGAGGAGATCCGCGCGGAGGTGGCCATGCACGAGCCTCGGCTGGGCACCGTGGAGGTGAAGCTGCGCGGCCGTGACAGCGGCCTGTGGCTGCACTTCGACTGTGATGGCGTCTTCAACGAGGAGCGCTGTCGCCTGCGCATCGTCTTCCACACCGTCACCGGCCAGGTGCGGGTCCAGGAGGACGACTGATGGCGCCGCTCACCACGGACCGGCTGGCGATCTCCCTCACGCTCACCATCGGGGGCACGGCCCATGAGGTGGCCCCCGGAGACGTGAAGCTCCTGGAGTTGGATCTCCACACCTGGGGCCACTCGGGCCGCGTCGAGTTCAACGTCGCGGACACGAAGGGGCGGGGAGGCCAGGAGAAGGACGCGCTGCTCCCGGACTTCCTCAAGGCGGACCTCGTGGAGGTCTCCCTCGCACTCAAGGCCGTGTACTCGGACACGGCGACGCGGCCCGCGTTCACCTCGGTGAAGGTGAAGGGCCTCGGGGTGGACAAGACGCTGTCCGAGCAGACCGTGGTGCCCGCCAAGGGCGCGCCCATCACCACGCGGCGCTACGGCGTGCGCTTCATCGACGCCGCGCGCCTCTTGTGGGGACAGCACCACCCCTGCGTCCTCTACACGGAGAAGACGCTCGAGGACGTGCTGGACGCGCACAAGGGCGACCGCATCGCGCTGACGTATGACTGGAGCGCGGGGCTGGGGAGCACCTGTCCGCTCATCTTCCTGGGCCTCGCGCCGGAGAGCGGGGCGAGCTTCTACGACTTCGTGCTGTGGTACGTGCACACGCGCAACGGCATCCTGGCCTACGACTACGCCAGCCAGGGCTACGTGTTCCGCGCCGCCAAGGACAGCACGGGCACGCCCCTCACGCTGCGCGCCGAGGACGTGTCGTCCGTGCAGGTCGTCTTCCCCGAGGTCATCCGCCATGACGTGGCGGTGCTCAACGCCGCGGCGGAGCATCCGAAGAACCAGGCCATCACCCAGGACCAGGCCGTCAGCGGCATCCGCCATGACGTGCTCTTGCGCACCGACATCGACAACGATGTCCAGAAGCGCGTGACGCTGGAGACGGCGCGACTCAAGGCGCGGGGCCTGGAGCTGGAGCTGACGTGGAACCGGCTGCCCACGGTGGCGTTCGCCCCGGGCGCGCTGGTGAAGCTGCCGACGACGGCGGGCTTCGCGGCGGCGGGAGTCCCGGGCTCGGAGACGTTCCGCGTGCGGCGGGTGCAGGTGCGCGCCGAGGCGCTCGAGGCGGGTCCCGACGCGGAGCACGCGAATCCGGATGGCGGCTATGCGCTGCGATTGAGCACGCGGCTGGAGCGCAAGGACGAGCCGAACCAGGAGCTGCCGCCGTTCGTCACGCCGCACTACCCGCGCTTCGTCGAGGGCACCATCGTCAGCGAGGTGGGCGAGACGAAGGACGAGACGTGGCAGGCGTACACGGACAGCACGACGTCCCTGGACAGCTACAAGGTGAAGCTGCCGCTGTTCGCCAACCAGATTGTCGCCGTGCCGTTCAACGCGAACCTCCAGCCGGGCCACTTCTACTTCCCGGCCTACAAGGGCGCGCGCGTGCTGGTGGCGCTCGACTTCCAGCGGGCGTGGCTCAAGCGCTTCCTGGACTGGCGCGCGGGGGCGCGGCTGCCCTCGGACGGCCAGGGCGTGCACCTGCTGGTGGGCAAGACGACGAAGAGCGGCACGTCCATGCGTCACTTCTACGATGACAACAAGCCCGTGCTCCTGCTGCAGCGCACGCACGACCAGGACACGGAGAAGATTGAAATCAAGGAAGGCGCGCTGCTGATCCAGGTGAAGGAAGAGTCGGCGTAAGGGCCAGAAATTGGGTCCAGCTCGGAAGGCGAGGTCAGATGGGTACCCTGGTTTGCAAGATCGAGCTGGACAAGGAAAAGGGCATCACGGTGCAGATCGACAATGCGGACGATCAGATCACCCAGACGATGCACCTGGACGGCACCAGCATCACCATCAAGGTGAAAGGCCCCTCGGAGACGAGCACCATCGTGCAGAAGGCGGACAGCATCGTCGTCACCTGCAAGGACTTCACGCTGGACACCGACACCATCACCATGAAGTCCAAGAGCACGTCCGCGTGGACGAGCCAGGACACGTTGTCGGTGAAGAGCACCAAGGACATGTCGCTCACCACGAACGCCAAGCTCACGCAGACCGCGACGAGCGATGCGAAGCTGTCCTCCAGCGCGAACGTGAACATCGAGGCGACGTCCAACCTGGCGATGAAGGGCAACATGGCCGCCTCGATGGTGACGTCGGGCGGCGAGGCGAAGGTGCAGGGCGTCACGCTGAAGCTGGCGGGACAGGCGCAGTCTGAGTTGTCAGGCGCGATGACGAAGGTGTCGGCGACGGGGAAGCTCGACTTGGAGGCCAGCGGCCTGGCCAACTTGAAGGGCTCCATCACCAGCGTCGGCGGCTCGTTGGTGAAGCTCGGCTGAGCCGGGCGCGAGGCGGGAGCGGGCGGTGAAGGACTTCTCGGAGCGTATCTACCTCGACTTTCTCCAGGAGCTGGATGGCCTGGAGCGCTTCCGGCAGCGGTTCCAGGAGCGGCACCCCGCGGCGCCCTTGGATCGCGAGGACCCGGACGTGCGGCGCCTCATCGAGGCGATGGCGTTCTTCTCCGTGCAGACGCGGCACGCCACGCTGATGAACCTGCGCTCCACGTGGCGGCGCCTCTTCGCCGGGTTCTTCGACTTCCTGTTGGAGCCGGTGCCCGCCGCGGCCATGGCCCAGGCCGTGCCCACCGAGAAGATGGTGGAGCCGGTGGTGCTCACGCGCGGCACGGAGCTGCGGCTGACGCCCGCCGAGGGAGTCTCAGGCTCCTTCCGGCTCCAGCGCGACCTGCGCGTGCTGCCCATCTTCCTCAAGCAGACGGACGTCGTGCCGCAGGTGAGAAGCGGCCACCGGCTCATCCTGCGCTTCGAGTCCCGCTTCGCGCGCAAGGACGCCATCGACGTGCTCAGCCTGCACGTGCGCCACCTGGACGACTACCGCTCGTCGCTCGCGGTGTTCCACGCCCTGCGTCGCCACGTGCAGCAGGTGAGCGTCGTCTACGACGAGGAGGCGGATGAGCACTCCGCGGGCAGCCCGTGCGAGGTGTCGTTCAACCGCGACCCGCCGGCTCCGGACGACACCGCGCTCTACGCGCACCCCTTCCAGCGCCTGCGCGCCTTCTTCCAGTTCCCCGAGCGGCAGCTCTTCCTGCACGTGAAGGTGCCGCCGCCGCGCAACAGCTCGTGGCAGCGCTTCAGCCTGTGCCTGGACCTGGACAAGGACTGGACGGTGGGCCGGTCGCTGCATCCGGACTTCTTCCAGCTCTTCACCGTGCCGCTGGTCAACCTCAAGGCCGAGCCCGCGCAGGTCATCGTCGCGGACGGGACGCGCGCCGAGCACCCCATCCTGAGCATGAGCGCCGGGCGCGAGTTCAGCCTGCACTCGGTGACGGGCGTGTTCGAGATGACCAAGGCGGGCCTGTCCCCGCTGCGGCCCGCGTTCCTGCCGGGCCGCGGTCCCAGCTACGAGGTGGATGAGACGTTCGACGACGACCTGTCATCGCGGCAGAGCCTCATCGTGCGCATGCCCGAGGCCTTCACCGCGCCTCGCAAGATTGTCCTGGAGGCGCTCTGGCACCAGCCGCAGTTCTCGCCGCAGGCGGCGGGGCGCGTGGAGGTGACGGTGCCGGGGCGCCACATCGAAGGGCTGCGCTGGCAGACGGTGGGCAGCCTCCAGCCTCACCGGGACAGCACGGTGCGCAACGACGTGGAGGCCCTCACGCAGTTCCTGGCGTGGAAGGCGAAGGCGACCCTGGGTCGCGACGAGGTGGTGGCGCTCCTGGGGCACCTGGGCACGCCCGCTGAGAGCCCGTTCCGGCGGGTCCTGCCGTGGTTGAAGGACCTGCGGTGTAGTGTTGTCCCGGACAGCGCGTTGAAGGGCACCGGCCTCCGTCATGTCTACGAGGTGGTGATGGAGCCGTTCGACGCCGGCTATGAGCCTGTTGTCGTCTGCTTTCTTGAGCAGGTCAGAGACCTGCTGGATGCTTGGAACAACGAGGCAACTGTTGAGCTGAGGGCCTCGGTGGCGGGGCTGGGCCCGCTTCCACTGCCGTAGGTCATCCATGAAACTGGAGCTCTGGCATTCCATCCTGGCGACACAGCGACGCGTGCGCGCGCTGTTCGACCGGATCCTGCCCGCCGAGCCAGCACCGGGGGCGCGCCGGGCGCAGGTGCGGGTGGGGATGGAAGCGCTGGGCCATCTGGAGCAGCAGCTCCTGGTGGAGCTCGAGCGACTGCGGGCCGCCTTCGGTGAGACGCTGCGCCCCGACGAGGTCGAGGACGTCATCCGGCCCTTCGCCTACTTCATCGACGAGCAGGTCCTCCGCAGGCTGGCGGACGCGGAGCAGCCGATGTGGCCGCTGCTCCAGCAGAACCTCTTCCAGGTGGATGCGGGCGGAGACCTCTTCTACGACTTCGTGGAAGAGAAGTTGCGCCGGCAGGACACGCCGCCCATCGTGTTCGAGATGCTCCGCTTCTGTCTCGCCGCTGGATTCACCGGGCGCCTCGTGGGCCAGCCCGAGCGGATCCGCGCGTTCAAGGACCGGTTGTCCGAGCGGATTCCCCAGCCCTTCGCCGTCCCCGCGGCGCCGCTGGCCGTGCCCGAGGGGGCACCCCCGACCATCTACGACTTCCCCTCGCACTACTACCTGGTGACGGCCGCCATCGTCGTCGGGCTGCCCGTGCTGCTGTGGTGGAGTTCCAATTGAAGCTCGGGTCGAAATTGGGGGAGCAGCCGCCGAGCGAGGGACAGGAGCCGAGGCCCTCACGTGAGGGACAGGAGCCGAAGCCCGCGAGCGAGGGACCGGGGCCGAAGCTCTCCGCGGTGTTGGACACGCTCACGCGCGACCTGACCGCCGAGCTGGGGAAGCTGTACGAGGGCCTCGCGCCACTGCTCGCGGACATCCGCCGGGACATCGCGGCGCTGGAGCCCGCCGAGGGGGATGCGATGCCGCCGCCCCAGGAGCAGGAGGCGCTGCGCGCTCGGATTGGCACGTCGCTCGACGAGGCCGAGGAGGTGCTGGAGGCGCTCCAGCTCGCCACGCGTGAGTCCACGCGAGGGAAGGGCTGATGGGCGCATCGCTCCAGAACGCCTGGGCGGTGCTCAAGCCGCACCTGGCGCTCGTGCTGGCGGGGCTCGGCGTCCTGCTGGCCGCGGGCGCGGGCGTGTTTCTCTGGTGGCGCAAGCGCTCGAGCGCCGGCGTGTCCCCCAGCGGAGGTCAGCGCCCGCTGGCGAGTGGCCAGTTGATGCGCCTGCGCGCGCGCTTCTTGAAGGCGCTGCCGTGGCGCTATCGGGCCTCCGTGCGGGACTTCCCCACGGTCGTCGTGTTGGGCCCGGCGGGCAGCGGCAAGTCCCGGCTCATTGACGTCGAGGTGGACTGGAAGCGGCAAGCCAACCAGTTCCTGCCCAGCCTCACCGAGGACCCGTTGCTCCAGATGTACCTGGGGCCGGACGTGGTGGTGCACGAGGTGTCCGCGCCCGTGCTGGAAGACGGCTCGCGCAACGCCCGCCGCGCGCTGCGCAAGCTGTGGAAGGCCAGCTTCGGCCGCCAGCACCTGGGACGCGTGGTGGTGGTGCTCGACGTGCGCTGGCTCGCGGACACGTCTCCGGACGAGGTCCGCCGCGTCACGCAGTTGCTGCGCGGGAAGATCAACCTGCTGGCGGAGGTGTGTCAGGCGTCCGTGGACACGCGGCTGTGCCTGACGCACATGGACACGCTGGAGGGCTTCTCGGACTTCGCCAAGCTGCTGCGGCAGAACGGCGTGCCGCTGGAGCTGGAGGTTCCGCCCGCGGGGCAGGAGGAGCAGCTCGGCAACAGCCTCCGGCCGCTGGAGAAGTACCTGGCGCTGGGCCTGACGTCGCTCGCGCCGGATGCGTTCGAGCGGCTCGCCTCGTTCTTCAGCCGAGGCAGCGAGAGCTTCGCGGTGCTGGGCCGCTTCGTCGCCACGTTGGTCGAGGGTGGCTCGCTGGCGTATCCGCTGAAGCTGTCGCGCGTGCACCTGTCCGCGCTGGCGACCGAGGACCGGGCTCCCGGGGCCCTGTCCGTGCGCATGGATCAGAAGCCGCAGCAGCTCTTCGCGCGCTATCGATGGATGCACCTGCGGCGCTGCGCGCTCATCCTCGCGGTGTGCTGCCTGCCCGTGCTGGCGGCCTACGCGCACTTCTACCAGCTCCTCCTTCAGGCCCAGCAGAAGCTGGTGACGTTCCAGTCCACGGTGCAGCGGCTGGAGGAGCGGCACCAGAGCGTGTCGGGCTCCGTGGTGGAGGGCCAGACGCAGGACGCGATGAAGGCGATGGAGGACCTCTGGGGCGCGACGCGCTACTGGCCTCCGCTGGCGAGCAGCTTCACCGACGAGTGGGCGGACCTTCGCTCGCAGCTCGCCCAGAGCATCCGGCTGTCGTACCTGAAGCCGCAGCTCGAGTGGTGCCAGGAGCAGTGCCGCCGCTGTGGCGCGCGCATCCCGGGCTGTCACCCCGTTCCGGTGCTGGGCCGCACGACGCGAGCGCAGCCGCTCGCTCCGGCGCGCCCGGCCCCGGGTGACGATGAGACCTGCCACCGCGAGGACTTCTGCCGGCCGGAGGAGGTCCTCTACACGCTCGGCGTCCTGTACGCCTCGCGCAACGACGACCTGGGACACTTCGTCCTCGAGGGCCTGCGCGATCCGCAGAAGCGGCAGCTCGGCTGGACGTCCGAGGCGCTCGGGTTGCACCTGTCCAGCGGCACCGTGGGCAACACCGAGAAGAACTGGGTGGACGCGGTGGGCCTGGCCGGCCCGATGATCGCCGACTACGTCATCGCCAGCGACACGCCGTTCGATCAGGACGTCCCGTGGGCGACGTGGCCCTTCGCGTGGCTGAGCAGCGAGGGTTTGCTCGGGCCGTGGCGAGAGCACTTCCAGCAGCTGCACACGCTCCTGGAGGCGCGAGACTTCGACCTCGCGGCGTGGAAGGAGCTGCGTGAGGAGCGGGTGGTGCTGCGCGAGCAGCTCACGCAGAGCGCACCGTTCGGCTCCGCGCGTCGCGTGCTCGACCTGTTGAATGCCTCGTCGGTCAAGCTGGACTCGCGGCGGCTCAAGGGCGTGGAGAGCATGCTGGGCGCGCTGGACTGGATGCGCTCGAACCAGGCAGTGCTCGAGGCCGTGCTCCGCATGGAGGACGAAGCGGACGTGGCCCTGCGTGCCGCGGAGCAGATGACTCCGGCGCAGCTGCTCACGCGCGCGGATGGCCTCTTCGCTCCCGCGGATGGAGACGCGCTGTACCGCGTCGAGGTGCTCCAGCGGGACTTCGAGTTCAGCCCGATGGACGTGTCGCGCCAACTGCTCGACAAGCTCATCCGCAAGCTCAAGGAGACGGGGCGCTCGCCCTTCGACACCAGCGTGTCCACGCCGCGCACGGGGAGCACCGTGTCCGCCGTGGCGACCGAGGGCGAAGGCGACGACGACGTGGAGTTCGCCAGCGGGCAGGCGCCGGTGGTGGGGCGCGTGCTCGGCCGCTCCGACTTCGAATCGCAGATCAGCCCCCTGGTGGACGAGTTCACCGAGCGGCTCGCCAAGTCCAAGCTGTCGCGCGAGGAGGCCGTGGAGCGCGCCAGCTTCGTGCGCGGGAAGGTGGAGGACTTCGCCCGCCGCTATGGACAGGACTTGTTCGCGAGCTACCGGGGCTATCGCTTCCACACCTCGCGCGCGACGCTGTCTGCGGACCTCGCCGTGCTGCTCCAGCCGTCCTCGAACCTGGAGGCCATGCTCCGGGACGTGTCGGGCCGCGCCAGCATCGGGCCGCTGGAAGGGGACTACTACGCGGCGATGCGCGACGCGGTGGCGCCGTTCAAGCCCGTCGTCCAGCTCATGACGCCGGACAAGAACGGCAACCTGGCGGAGCTGGCTGCGTACACGACGCTCATCTCGCAGCTCCAGATGGAGCTCAACGGGGTGAAGGCCGCCACCGCCAAGCCCGCGCCGGCCAAGGATGCCGCGGCCCCCGCGCCGAACCCCACGGGCGTGCAGCTGAGCGAGCTGCTGTCTCCCACGGGGCGCGTCGCGCTGGCGATGTTGCTGGAGGAGGACGACTCGTACCTGCGCCGGGTGGACGCCTGGTTGGATCAGCACGGCCTGGTGGGCGAGTTCCGTCAACCGTTCCGTCAGCCCTTCCTCGTGGTTCGCAGCCGGGGCCGGGCGGAGCTGGAGCGCGTCATCGCGGAGCAGTGGGCGTGGCAGGGACGCCGCGTGCTGGAGCCGCTCGTGAAGCGCTATCCGTTCAACGCCAACGCGCAGCAGGAAGTGGATCCATCGGAGCTGGAGATCCTTCGGCGCAAGGACGGGACCTTCTGGCAGTTCGTCACCCAGGTGCTGTCGCCGCTCCTGGAGGAGCGCGGCTCGGAGTGGACGCTGCGCTTCCCGCTCAAGACGCGGCTGCAGCTTCCGGCGCGCATGCTGACCACGCTCAGCCAGGTGGGCCACCTGTCGCGGCTGCTGTGGGATGACGAGGGCAACGCGAAGCCCATCCAGATGCAGGTGCGTCCGCTGCCGCTGCCGCCCTCGCCGGCGCCGGACAACTTCGTCACCATGTCCTTCTTGAAGTGCGGCGGGGCCGCTGCGTTTGGCTTCAACCAGCGCCCCACCTGGGCGGACTTCCCCTTGAGCTGGGTGAGCCCGCAGCCGGCCTCGATTGGCGTCGAGCTGCGCACCCCCGCGCGTGACGGGAAGCGCTACCGCTCGATGGAGATGTCTCACTCGTCATGGAACTGCTTCCGGCTGCTGGAGTCCGCCACCCTCACGGAGCAGCAGAACGTGGTCTGGGTGCTGCCGGGCCGCGGATCCGCGCTGGCCGAGAAGGTGCTGGAGCTCAGCTTCGGACTCCGGGGCGAGCCCTGGGCGCCGTTCCGGGGGATGACGCCATGAAGCACCTGGGAATCGCGGCGGGGCTCCTGCTCCTGTTGGGGAGCGTGGGTTGTGCGACGCCGCACCTCACCGTCAACGTCAAGGCACCGCCGGGCACCAACCAGGGGCGACCGCTCTACATGGTCATCCGCTCGGTCGTCACCAAGACGTACCTGTCGGAGGGCTACGGCGACGTCGCCGCCAAGGTCATCACCCCGGACGAGTCGGTGCTGCAGACGGCGGTGGTCTACCCGAGCCGCTCGACGCAGGTGCGCGTGAAGCTGCCGCCCGAGAAGGCCGTGGCGGTCAGCTTCCTCTTCACCACGCCCAATGGCGCGTGGCAGGCGCTGCTGGACACGCCGGTGCCGGACTCCATCGACATCGAGTTGCAAGAGAGCCGCATCCGGACGGACATTCCGTTGCCGCTGTCGGTCCCGGACATGCCCGCCGCGCCCGCGCTTCCTGCGGCGCCCGCCGCGCCGGCGGCTCCCGTGCCTCCGGCCGCGCCCAAGTTCGCGGCACCGAAGTAGCTGACTCCTCTCAGCGCACCAGGGCCGCGAGCTGCGTGCCGAGCGCATTCAGCGCCGCGGTCGCGCTGGCTTGCACCACAGTCACAGGCTGGGCCAGCAGCGTGCCGGATTGGAGCTGGGCCGCGATGGCGTCGAAGGGAGAGAAGAGCTGGGGCTTGGACGCGGTGGCTCGGCTCGACACGGCGTTCACCTGCGCGACGGCGCCATCCCGGGTCGCGTCCGCGCGCTGTTGGAACGCGGCGAGGGCCTGGTCGATGGGCGCTGTCATCGCCGTCTCCGCGCGGGTGCGGGCCTGCTTCAGCGCGTTCAGGCCCTGTGTGATGGTGGCCTTCGTCGAGTCCACGCCCGTGGCGAGCTGCGCGCGCGTGGCGGACACCTGTCCCTCGGCCGAGGTCCGTGCCGCCTTCATGGGCGTCACCGCGGCCTGAAGGCCCGAGGTCACCTGTGCATCCAGCGCGGACAGCCGCTGCGGCACCTGCGTCTTCAGCGGATCCACGCGCGCGGCCACTTGCTGCTTGAGGGCCTGAATCTGTTGCACGCCCTGCTCCTTCGCCGCGCCAATCTGGGTGACGCCCGTCGCCACCACCTGGGAAATCTGGGTGGAGGCCTGCTGGATGGTTTGCACGACGGACTGGGTGAGCGTGCCCATCTGCGCCACCACCTGCTGCTGCGCGGCGGTGACTTGCTGCTGGGCCTGCGTCTGTACCGTATCCACCTGGGTGATGAGCTGCGTCTGCATCGACTGCATCTGCTGGCCCATCTGAGAGGTCACCGTGCCGAGCTGCGTGGTGATCTGCTTCACCACCTGCCCGATGGACGTCACGGCCGGAGTCACCAGCGGCTTGGGCAGGTTCTCCGCGGGGACGGCCTCCAAGAGCGAGATGGCGCGCGCGAGCAGCGCCTCCAGCGAGCCGGTGATCTGCTGGAAGAGGGCCTGGAGCTTCTCGAGTTGCTGCGGCAATACCTCGAAGAGCGCGAGCACCTGCTCCTTGAGCGCGGAGATCTGCGCCGTCAGCGAGTCGAGCGTGGCGGACGCGGCGTCGATGGCCTGCTGGAGCGGCGCGCGCAGCGTGGCGACGGCGTCGAGTGTGCCCTTCACCAACCCGTCGATGAGCGTCCCCACCTGCGTGATGAGCGCCTCGATGCGGACCTGGGCCTGCTCGATGATCTTCTCCACGGCTTCGAGCTGGGAGCGCACGGTGCCGAGCTGTCCGCCCAGCGTCTGGTTGAGCGTGTCCAGCGCGCCCTGTGCCTGCTTCTTCGCCGTGGCCAAGGCGCCGCCCACCGTCGTGTCCAGGGGCGTGATGAGTCCGCTCGCGGCCCGTGATGCGCTGGCCACCTGCTCGCGCAGCGACTTGCGCTGCGTGTCGAGCAGCTTGGACTGCTGTTGATGCGTGGCCTGCGTGGACTTGCCCGCGGCGAGGACTTCCTTGCGCAATGCATCCAGGACACCCGTGGGCTCGGCCACCGTGGTGTCGAGCGTGGTGCCGAGCTGCGTCGCCTGGGCCTTCGCCGCGTCGCGAGTCCCGCCGATGCGCGTGAGGAGCGCCGCGACGGCGGAGTCTACCTGCGTCCCCGCTTGCTTCAGGTCTCCATCGAGCTGGGTGCGCGTCTGTTCGATGAGGGCCTTGCCTCGGGCCCGGCGTGCCGCGACCTCCGACGACGTGCCGCCCCGCGCCTTGAGCCGTGACTCCAGCTCCGTGTCATAGGCTGTACAGCGCTGCGTCACCTGCTGCTGGAGCGCGGTGAGCTGCGCCTGAGAGCCCTGGCTGGACGTCCGGGCTGACTGCTCCAAGGCCTGAGTGCGCGAGGTCGCCTCGGCCTGGAGCGCGTCGAGGGGGGCACGGGCGCGAGTGGCCGCTGCCTTCAGCGCCTGCCCATGGGCATCCAGCTGGCCCGCGAACTGGGTGAAGCGCGACGACGGGTCCGCGAGCGTGAGGTCCGCGGCGTCAATCTGCGCGGTGAGCGCGGAGAGCTTCGTGTCCACCTCGGGCTTGAGCGCGGCGATGAGAGCCGCGACGCCCCCCGCGAGGGACTCCACCTCGCCCCGAGAGGCCGTGATGCGCGGGGTGAGCCCCGAGCCGAAGGCCTCGACATCCGCCTTGAGTTTCGCGACCGTGGCACGCAGGTCGTTCATGGGTTTCTCCTGCCTCGACGGATGGGCTGGCTCATCGCAGCCCCGCGAGCGCGGCCTTCGCGTCGGCGGCGGCGCCCGCCAGCGCCCCCGTCTGGCTGGACACCTGATTCAGCGCGTCTTCGAGTTGCGCCTTGGACTCGGCGGCCTTGGCCTTCGCTTCGGACTCGGCGGTGGCGAGCACGGCGGAGGTCTCCGATGTGGCAGAGTTCAGCTTCGCGTTCACCGCCGAGGAGGCGCCACGGTAGGCGGCGGTCGCATCTCCGACCGCGCCGCTCACGCCCGCGCTCAGGTCGCCCTTCGCCGTCTCCACCTGCGGGGTGACGTCATACGTGGGCGTGGTCGGGGCGCCTCCGGGCTCCTCCTTCGTCTGGATGAGCAGACGCCCCTCGGAGATGCGGATGATCTCCGTGTCGTTGGCGTTCACCCGGCCCATGTTCCAGACGGGGTTTCCGTCCTGGTAGTCGTGGGTGATGGCCGTCTGATTGGTGCCGCGCTTGCCGAGGAGGAGTTGGTCGCCCTGGCTGTCTTGCGGCACGCGCGAGCCCTCGGCCCAGTCGAGGAAGCGGTGCAGCTCGGCGCGCTCGAAGTGCAGCGCGACCAGGGCGCGTTCGTTCTTGTAGGGCGGGAAGTAGAAGTGACCCGAGAAGGCGCCGGGTTCGGCCGGGACGCTCACGGTCTTGTTCCACAGCGGAATGGTGATGCGGTAGTTCGTGACGGAGGTCTTCGGGTCATCCACCTGGAGGTAGATGCGATCCGTGGCCTCGCCGCCCGGGCTGTGAATCTTCCCCTCGACGTAGATGGGATAGCGGGGCGGGCGGTACGTGGGGAGGCTCGGGGCGGTGTCCGCTTTCTGCTCCAGCAGGGTGGAGAGCGTGACGTCGTAGCCTTCGAGCAGGTCCTGCTGACCCTGGTGCTGTCCTTCGTCGATGCGAAGGCCTTCGAGCGCCAGCTCGCGCACGCGGAGGTCCTCGCCCTCACCGACGAGGTCGGGACTCCAGAGTCCGCCTTCCATGCGGAGCAGCACGCCGGGTTGCAAGGGCAGGGGAGGGAAGTCCTTGAACGACACGCGCACCTGCCGCTGGCGCAGGCGGAGGCGTCCCTTCTCCAGGGACTGTCGCTGCTCGGCCTCGGCGGCGATGGGGGTGCGCACGAGCATGTCGTGCTGGATGCCGGGCTCGGTCTGCGCCTGTTCGAGCGTGACGGTGGTGGGGCGCGTCGAGAAGCCATTGAGGACGCGGGTGGCGTGGCGGATGACCGGAGGCAGCTCCACGTCTGCTCGCTCGACGTGGCGGCGACTGACGAGCGTGGACTTGCCCGTGGCCGTCTTCTTTTCGAGGAACGCGTAGCGGTCCTTGGCGCAGTCATAGGCGAGCACTCCGCCGCGCGTGTCCATGAACCAGATGACGAAGTCGTAGAAGCTCGCGGCCGGGTCGTCCTCGCCAATCCCCAGACAGATGAGCGCCTGCTTCGCTTCGAGCACGTCCCAGTCCAGGTCCAGCGCCATGCCTCCGGCCTTGTGGAGGTTGAGCAGCTCGGAGACCTTCTTGTCGGTGTGCAGCTCGATGGGCCGGTGCTGGCGCCACAGCACCTGCGCGCTGTCGGCGAACTCGATGTCATAGCGGCGGAAGGCGCGGCCCTCACCCTGCGCCGTGCCATGCTCCACGCCGGTGAGCCCTCGGGAGCGCGCAATCCCTTGGACGACGAGCGGCGTGGGCGGAGGGTCGTACACCCCGGCGACGGAGAAGCGGACTCGGAGCAGGTCCGGCTTGCTGAAGGCGAGGAAGAGCGGGGCGTCGGCCTTTTCCAACGAGGTCCAGAACCGCACCGTGCCCGTGAAGCCATAGGGCGAGAGGCGAAGGGAGAAGTGCTCCACCTGTCCACCGGGAATGGTGAAGGCCCTCTCCCCAAGGGTCAGCGTCAGCTCCAGCTTCAGCTTCTCCTGAAACGACATCCCGCCTCCGCGCGCCGCCCTCGGTCGGGCCAGGCGCGCGGCGCGGATGATAACTCGGCCTCTCTCCGTCCACGAGCAGACGCTTCATGGGCATGAGCCGCCTCGGCGGTGTCACCGGCGACAAGGCGGCCGAGGGCGCCCCGCAGCATCTCCAGACATGCGGAGCGTATGATGAGTCAAGCCCTCTCCCTAATGGCTCCTGCTCGCCGTCCTGGCATTCACTTGCGTCGTCTCCGCAGCCAGTCCTGTTCCCACCTACCAGACCCAGACGATCGAGGGCTGGACGGTTCGCATTGATGACCGCCTGTTCGCTGCGGCGAACAAGTCCCTGACGGACAAGGCGTTGGTGCTCCTGGCGGCGCAGCTCAAGGAGGTCGTCCGGCTCGTCCCGGCAGGTCCTGTGGCTCAGCTTCGCAAGGTGACGCTGTGGCTTTCGCCGCCCTATCCCAACGCACCGCAGGTGGGTCAGTACCACGCTGCCGAACCCTGGCTTCGCCGGAGTTGTCGCAACATGGCGATGCTGAAGAGCATCGAGTTTTCAAACGTTCTCATCTTCGAGCAAGAGACCAGGCGGATGCCCATCTTCGTGCTGCACGAACTCAGTCACGCCTATCACGCCCGGGTGCTCGGCGAGCACGCCGGCATTTCGGCTGCGTATGCGCGAGCGCTCGCCAACAAGAGCTACGACTGCGTGGAGCGCCGGCGTGGGCCGGGGCAGCCCAACACCTTCGAGCGTGCTGAAGCTGCTGAACGAGACCAGGGCTTGGCCAGCGCGCCTTCGCCGCCCTTTCAAAATGTCTCGAGGAAGGTCTTCATCTCGCGCAGCACCTCGTCATGGTTGGTGAGCCAGACGTAGTGCCGCGCGTGCTCGAGCTTGATGCCCTTCCAGTTCGGCATGCTCATCACGCTCAGCATTTCGGCGTCCCGCTGGATCGCCCTGGCGCTCAGGGCCCTCAACTTCTCCTGCACGGGAAGGTCCATTTGGGAGAAGCCAGGGAGGTCCTCCGGCCGCCCGGCCCGAGGCTGCTCCACGTAGAGGAAGAGCACGGCCGCCGTCACGGCCGCGAAGTCCACCTTCGAGAAACCCTTCATCACCCGCTCCTCCGCGTGCGGCCACTTGCGGCTGCGCAGGTAGTGCCCGGTCTTCGGATCGAACTCGTTCGTCTCGTCGATCTCGTGCGCGGGGAACGCTCCTCCGGCGTCACGCACGACTGCTGCGGCGAGCGCGGCGCGTGAGGCCACGTCCTCGGGCGCGGGCTCGCTCGGAGGAGGCATGGGCACGACCGAAAGGAGCTCCGCCAGCAGGTCACCGTTGGTCCTCACGTCCAGGTAGACCACCTTCTCCACGCGCTCCGGGTGATGGGTTGCCACCCAGGTGAGCTCTGGCCCGGCGGCGGAGTGGCCCACGAATGACGCCTTCGCGATTCCCAGCCCCTCCAGCACCCGGACGACGTCCTCGCCCAGGGTGGCAGTGTCGTAGCCCTGCTCGGGCCAGTTCGACGAGCCAAACCCCCGGCGGGTGACGGCATAGACGTGATGGGCCGCGGTGAACTCCGGCGCGAAGGTGTCGAACACGTGGCCCGTGTTGCCCAAGCCCGACAGGAAGACGAGCGCGGGCCCCTGGCCTCCGAAGTCGAGCAGCTCGAGCTCGACCCCCTCGGCCACCTTCACCCGCTTCACCTGATGCAACGCGCTGGAGTCGGCAGACGCCGGGACCGGGGCGGACTTCGTCGTCACGCAGGCGAATAGCGGCAAGCAGAGGAGGAGGAGTTTTCGCATGGGCTGACTCAACTACAGGAATGCGGAGACCACCAAGTAAGCCCATGGGTCACAGCTCACCGCGCCCCATCTGGACGGGGCGTGGATGAGCCACCTTCGAGGGGCGCGGTGGTGTCAGTCAGACAGAGCTGGACGGGAGCGCGCCGGTGCCGGGAGTGATGATAGACAGGCCCCTCTCAGTCCACGAGCAGGCGCTTCATGGGGGCGGGATCCACCGCGACGAGCAGCGGTCGGGTGAAGCTGCTGAACGAGACCAGGGCTTGACCTGGGGCCAATCGAGACACCCGGTTCCAAAGGCTCTCATCGATGCCACCCACGGTCTTCTTCAGCCGGGAGATGACGCCGATGTCGGTCATCTTGTGGATGACGAACTGGTTGATGAGCCCTAACACCTCGTCGGGGAGGTGCTGCGGCAGTTGCGTCACGAAGACGAGCCCCAGCCAGCGTTTGCGCCCGCGTTTGGCGATGTTCGCCACTTGCTCGAAGAGATTCTGCATCTGCGTCGTGACGCGGCTGTGGGAGAGGAACTCGTGGGCCTCCTCGATGATGAGGAGCACGGGGGTGACGGGAGTGTCCTGCGCTTGCGAGCGTTCGTAGCTCTCCTCCTGGGCATCCTGGACGCCGCGCAAGAGGTCAGCGATGACGAGGTTGTTGAGCTGGGGCGACTCCGTGTCGGACAAGTCGATGATGGACACGCGCCCGGGCTGAATCAGGGCGTCGTAGTTCACGCCCGAGTTGCCCGTGTCGAAGAGCTTCACCCGGTGCAGGCGGTGGAGCTTTCCCGCCAGGGCCTTCCAACTGATTTCATTCCGGCTGGGCTGCGCCCTCACCCGTGCCATGACTTTGTGCGACGCGGTGCGGAACTCGCTGTAGAGCACGAGCCCCGGTGCGCGCGCCGGGGTGTCTTCTTCAGGCGCTGGCGCGTCGTCCGCTTCGAGGCCGTCCAAGAGCGAGCCCTGCTTGCGCGCCGAACCGCGAGCGCGGGACGTGCCCTCCGCGCGGCCTTCGGCGCTGAGGCTGTGGATGTAGACGCTGACCACGTCCAGGAGATGCTGGAGCGTCATGTGCGGATAGCCCGCGGTGTGCTCGTCCAGTTCAAGCGCCTGCCTGAGGGTCTTGGGGTCATGGGGCTTGGGGAAGATGCCGAAGTCCCCCAAGAGGAGCTTCGTGACGTCGTAGGCCCGGATGAAGCGTTCCAACTGCGCCTCGGAGAGGTCGAGGATCTCCGCCACCGCGTACGGCGACAGGCGCGAGAACTGGAGCGAGAACGGGTGCAGGTTCCGATGCCGCGGGTTGCGACTCTTCCGCCCGTGCACGTGATGGATGTGGAGGTCTCGCACGCCCTCGGGAGTCTGTCCTCTCCGGCGCAGTGCCTCCTTCATCGCGGGGTGGTCCGCGGGCTCATCCACATGCGTGTACTCGCCCTCCACGTCGAACACGATGGTCGCGATGCCCGCGGCCTGGGCCCGGTGGATGAGGGTTGCGACCGTGGTGGACTTGCCGCCGCCCGTCGTCCCGAGGATGCCGGTGTGGCGAGGGAAGAGCGCCTTGTCCCGGGGATTCAGCCGGGCCTCCATCCGCTCGTAGCCGACCACGCGCCCCAGGCACAGGTCGCCGCCCACGCCGAGCACGCGCGCGCTCTCCGCTTCGTCGAGCAGGAACACGGGGCTCTGCGGCTGTGGACGGAAGCGCGGTGGCTCGAGCGCGCCCTCCACCTCCTCGCCCAACACCTCCACCTCCGCGCGGCCGTGGAAGTCGAAGGTGTAGTCGAGCTTCTTGCCCTGCGTCACCACGCCCACCGCCATGCTCGAATTGGCGGGGACCGCGTTGGGTTCCGCGAACGGACCCCGTACCACGATGCCCAGATACGTGCGCCCATCCGCCCGTGACTGGATGCGCACGAGCGACTGGGAGGCGAGCTTGGGAACATCCTCGCGGGTGATGAGCAGCGTGACGTGATTGTCGTCGCTCCCGGCCGTGTCGAAGTGCGTGAAGGCCACGGCCTTCTCCAGCTCCGGGTCGAGTCGCGCGGCCTCTTGCGCCTGTACCTTCACTTCCTGGAGCGCTTGGAGGGCGTCGGGAGGTGTGGGGCGGACCAGGGGCGCGCGCGCCGAGGGGGGGCGGACATTCGCGCGAGGCGGGGCCTCCTGCACGGGTGGGGGAGGCCGCGCGGGTTCGCCGCGTGGGCCGCCCGCGCCGGGGGGGAAGGGAGGCCGGCTCACCGTTGCGGTCGAGGTCCGAGGCGCGGACCTCGATGCGCCATAAGGACTGGGGCCCTCGTCCACGGGCGAGGCACGCATCGCGCCACCGCGCGCCATGGGAACCCCCTGGCCTTGTGATGCCTTGCCATCATCCGCCATGACACTTCCCCCCTGAAGACTGCGTGGACTGACTACCGGCGCCGCGCGGGCGCGTGGAGATACCGCAGGCTCGCGCCCGCCTGCGCATAGGCGTCCTGCACGAGGCCGAGGAAGCCGTCCTCGCCAAAGACAGACCGACAGGTCGCCGCAGCGACGCCGAGCAGCATGGGAAGGCCGCGCTCGGGGTACATGGCGCTGTCCGCCATGGCGACGCGCACCGCGAGGTGTACGTGGTCCCGATGTGCGTAGAAGAGGCGCGGCGGCGAGCGGGTCGATACGCGATACACGCCGCGCAGGATGAGCGGGCAGCACTCCTGGACGAAGCGGCGGGCCCGGGGGCTGTCGTGGTTCCGGTACTCCCACTCATTGACATACTGATGGCACTCGCGCTCCATCGTCTCCAGCACCAGGTACTCGCGGGAATCGAGCGCGTGTCCGAGCGTGAGCAGCCCGCGTTCCTCCAGGTCGTCCGAGACGAAGACGAACTTCGGGTGCTTCGTCACCAGCCTGCGCAGCACGCTGAGCGAAGCATGGAGGAGGCTGTGATAGCCCGCGCCCGTCACCAGCTCGCGAGTGCAGGGGTTGCCCACGCCCATGCGCCACTCGGCCTCGGCGCGGTGCACCAGGAGGGCACGCTCCGCGTAGGGGCGGATGCATCGGCGCGCGAGCTTGGACAGGCTGTCCCGCTCGCCGTAGGGGCTCTTCTGCCGGCGCTCGATGAAGTCGCAGGCCTCCTGAAAGGCATTGGCGTGGGTGTCCGCCACCTCCCGGCGGAACAGCCGCTGTGAGAGCGAGCCGGAGGTGCCGCCGTAGTTGGCGATGACGAGCCCCAGCTGGGTGATGCCCAGGGACAGGTTGTCGTGGGACACCGCGCTGCCGCACACGGCATCCACGTTGCCGCGAAAGAGCAGGCCCTGCTGGATGTCGATGAGCTCCTCTTCCGTACATTGATAGAGCCCCGCTTCCGGCGGGCCACCCGTGCGGCCCTGCATGCGCGGAAGCAGCTCGCGGCGAACGAGCTCGCGCAGGTAGTCCTCCTTGTTGACCGCCTGCGTGACCTCCTTGCGGAAGGTCTGGATGACCGGGCCCAGGTCCATGTCCTGCGTCCAGGACTCCAGGTCGAGCAGGCTCGCGAGGTCCGCGCCGAAGGCCCTGCGAAAGTCGTCATCGCCCTCGTCGGGGAGGTCAGGGTCGACCATGGTCATCCTCCGTCCCGTCCAGGAACTCGGCCAGGGAGAAGCGCGGCGCGTGGAGGCTCGGGCGGAGCAGTCGCGCGTAGCGCTCGGCCGCGTGGCGCGGGAGTCCGAAAGTCCGCGCGAGCCTTGTCACGCCTTCTGCCGCGGACGTCCCGTTCACGACGGCGAGGGCCTGACTCGCGGGCGCGAGGAACTCGAACGCCAGCTGGTCCGCGCGGCGCTCGGCCTTGCGGATGCTGCCCTGGAGGATTTCGCCCTGCGCGCCTCGTTCCAGGAGATCGACCTGTGTACTCAGCGGCGTGTGTTCGAGCAACGCGGAGACGCGCTCCTCGGGCGTGGGCGGACGCTGGCCATCGAGGACCGCTTGGATGCCCGCGCCGAAGAGGCGCGACGCCCGGGCTTGGGGCATCCGTTGTTCGAGGACGAAGTGCGCCAGCTCGTGCGCCACGGTGAAGCGCTGCTCGTCCTCGGCGTCATCCAGGTCGTGGAAGAGGATGCCTTTGCCTTCAATCCACACCATGAGCCCATGCAGCTTGCGCGAGGCGCCGCTCATGGGGCAGTCCAGCCCCCGGCGCACGAGCCAGTGCTCGATGGCGGCGACCGTGAGTCCGCGCAGCCCCACGAACGTGATGGGGAGGAGGTGGGGCGGCGGCGCCTCGATGATGAGGTCTCGTGGGAAGGTCGTGGGAGGAGGCAGGCCACTGAGCGCGACGGCCTCCTGCAGCCAGGATTCACTCATGGGTCGTCCGGGTCGTCTCGCGTTCGGTCACGGGCCGCCATCTGGCGCGGGAGGGTGTCGCGGCGCGACTCGGCGTCGCTTCCTCCTCGCGAACACAAATCATTCATCACCTCGCCATGCCGAATCACCCGGATGAGCGCCGAGAGATCCACTGCAAAACGTTTGGCGATGCGGGAGGCATCCGCGGCGAAGGCTTCACCCTCGGGGCGCCGGCACAATGCCAGCCATTGGAGCGTCTCTCGGGAGCACCCCAGCTCCGCTTGGAGTGCCTCCTCGGTGCACTGCTCCACCTTGCGGTAGTTCGCGAGCACGCGACCGAGCGCCCAGTGTTGGGTTTCGCTTTTCCGCGCGGCGTCCGCCAGCCAGTCAGGATTCGTCATCGCGGTCCTCTCTTCCCAGGCGTACCACCCGCTTCATGACCCGGTCGCGGTGGCGTTTGACCTCACGCCGCCGCTCAAGTTCAGGACCGGGATGAAGCCTCAGCACCACCGCCATCTCCTGGGTGGAGCTTTCCCCCAGGAGCACGTCGCGCAGGAGTGCCCAATCCCTCTCGGGCATTCGAGGAGGCGCGAGTTTCTTCACGGCCTGGCTGGCTTCCACGTAGTGCTCCATCACCTCATTCGGGGCCCGGGCCTGGAGTTCGACGACGCCCGCGAACTTGAGTTCTCGCTGACCCCGCGCCGTGTTCTTTCTCCACTGGTCCAGGACCTTCTTCTTCGCGGCCTGGGTCAGGTACGCACCCAGGGACGTGCCGCGGCTGGCATCGAAACGTTCAGGGGTGGCCAGATAGGGCATCAGCGCGTCGATGGTGGCGTCGTAGGCGTCATCGGCCGAGCAGGAGAGGTGGTGCTCGAGGGCCTTGCGAATCGGGTCCACGAAGGCTCGGAGGACCTCCGTGGTGGCCACGGGGTCTCGCTGGAGCATGCGCTCGTGAAGGAGGCTCGCCACCGTCCGTGACGGATATCTCATCGCCACTCCTCGCCGGGTTCACCCGCCCGCGCGTGGGCGGGACGTGTCTGGAATGCTCCTTCGCGGCGGACGCGGGGAGTTCGACATGGGCGTCTTTCGGGCATGTACCCGGCAGGTTGCGGCCGAACGGCCCGCGTGTCTGTCCCTCGCGGCGGGTAGCACCGAAGGGCAGGGCGCGAGCACGGCATACCTCTGTCAGGGGAAAGACAGACGCGGCACGGCCGTGCACTGTGGTGACCTGGCCCCCGTGGACTCACGGGGGCTGGGAAGCCATTTCGCAGCGGGGGAGCCCATGAGATGCGCGTCGTGGTTATGCTGGCTGGGAGCGCTCACCCTTCTTGGGGCGTGCGGTGGATCCTCGTATCTCCGGGATGGCAATGGCACCTACTACGGCACAGAGGTTCGCAATGGTCGCGACATCACCTGGGTCCGTGGGCCGTGGCCCGCAATCATCTCCTCGACCGCTGTCGACAGCATCATTGACCAGCTGTGCGCTCCGCTGATGGAACTGCCAGCCGCCGCGCCGCCTCGAGGGGAGTACGGCCAGGAATACTGTGGCGTCATCTATTCCCAGGCCGGCCGCTACTACGCTTCCTGGCCCGCTGCCATCGAGACCCAGAGACTCAATGCGGACAACTCGGACTACAAGGACTGCCGCACGCCGCTGAAGGTGATGGATGAGCGAGGGCGGACTGCAACCCTTGCGGACTATCACACCCACCCGTGGCGCAACTCCCGATTGTCCCCGTGGGACCGCTCGGAGTCGCACCAGCGCTACTCGTTCCGCATCCAGATGGATCCTACCTGCACGGTGCAGATGTACGTTCCGCATGCAGGCGAAGCTCGCCCAGGGGAAGTCTACGAGCGACGAGGCAGCAAGTGGGTACTCATCGGGCACGTCGTGAACAAGGCGACAGGCACCATCCAATCCATCCCGGAGGCGAGTCCATGATGCGCTCTTCTCTGTTGTTGTTGTCGCTCGGCCTGCTGAGTGGCTGCTCTCTCTTTCAGCGCTCGACACACGCGCCCCACGCATCGCGGGAAGAGGCAGATCGGTACGTCTTCCCGAGCGTCACCTTCGAGGCGGGGCGCACCACCGTCCTCGGAGGCGACGTCGCGACTGCGATTCAGCTCGCGATGGACGACTTCCTGCCCCTGGGCCGTAAGCCCCCGAAAGACGCAACGCCACTCCAGACATGCCTCTACAGGCGCGACATCTACGAAGTCATGGTGGAGCCTCAACCCGATGGAATCATCCTTGTCGCAATCGCTCCTCATCGGGAGCGTTGCGATCCGAACGATGATTCCAACGACACAGGTGGCATCTACGCCGTGGACCCGAAGCGCGGCCTCATCATCGCGGAGCAGCGGTAGGGTGAACCGAACTCCGATGAACCGTGCCATGGCGAAGCGATACTTCAAGCTCACCGATGACCTCGACCTCCCAGGGCGCTGGGACCTCGGGACACCCGTGGATGTCCGAGGTCAGGAACTGGGCTCGCGCGTGCTGCTGCGCGGCGAACCCGTTCGCGTGGAAGGCATGCCCCGCGTTTCGATTGTCCAGCCCGGCGATCCCCTCGACTTCTCGCTCGCGGACATCGGGACTGTTCCCGTCGTGTCGCGGAGGGTCGCCGATCTCTGGGCCCTGCTCGCTCCTCAGGATGCGCTGGGAATCAGGTCCCGTTTTCACCACGCATGCTGTCGCGGCGTGAAGGGGCCCACACGATGCGAGTAGCAGGGCGCGGCGACGTCGGTGTTGAAGCCTGACAACTCGCAGGCTTCGAGGTTCCGATGTCGCGCTACCCCGTCGTGCTTCCCCTGGCATTGCTCTGTTTCTCCCTTGCGTGCGGCAAGGATGAGCCCGGGGGAGGTGAACATCCCTCGCCCGACGAGACTCTGGAGGGGACCTGGCGCACCGATGGATACGGGCTCGCGGTCCGGTTCCAGGGGAAACACGTCGAATTCTTCGAGACGACTTCCGCGAGCTGCCTGCCGTGGTTGTCGGGAGACCTGGTGGACGGGACACTCCCCGAGGCGGGTTTTCACTTTCGTCTCGCGGACCACCGTCTGTTGATCGAGGACCCCGGCACGGTTCATGTCACCGGTCAGCGCGCGCCCTTGCCGGAAGACTGCTCGAAGCCGGTGTCACAGCCGAATGATCCGGTGCTCAACTTCGAGATCTTCTGGCGCACCTTCGCCGAGCAGTACGCCTTGTTCGACCTGTACGGCGTCGATTGGCAGGCGCGCTATGCGCAATTCCGGCCGCGCGTCACGGCGACGACGACGGACGTCGAGCTCTTCACCCTCCTGTCCGAGATGCTCACGCCCCTCACCGATGGACACATCCGTCTCGTCGCGGGCGATGAGGTCTTCAATCCCAAATCGCTTCCCGCCGACTTCGAGGAGCACTTCTCCGACATCGGCCCGTACGTCCTCTCCCACTACCTGGGCGGCCCTGGCGTGACGACGGCGGCGGAGAACCGCGTGGCGTGGCAATCCCTCAACGAGCGGGTCGGGTACATCTTCCTGGGGCGGATGGAGAAGTTCAGCTCCGATCCGGAGGCCGGCGTCGCGGCGGAAGTCGCGGCGGCGGGACAGGCCTTGGATGCCGCGTTGGCGGCGCTCTCCACCAAGCAAGCACTCATCATCGACGTGCGCTTCAATCCCGGTGGCTATGACGCCGTGGCCCTGGCCCTCGCGGGCCGCTTCACGGATGTCGAGCGGACCGGCTTCTACAAGAAGACGCGCACGCCGACGGGCTTCACCCCGCAGCGGGAGTTCCGCTTCGCTCCTTCGGGCGCTCAGCAGTTCACCCGGCCGGTCTACCTGCTCACCAGCGGCGTGACCGCCAGCGCCGCGGAGAACTTCACGATGGCCATGCGCGGCCTGCCGAACGTCACCGTGGTGGGGGAGCGCACGATGGGCGCGCTGTCCGATGTCCCCACCCGACACCTGCCCAACGGCTGGGAGTTCGGGCTCTCCGTCGAGCTGTACACCGCGCCGGATCATCAAATCTACGAGCGCGTGGGCATCCCGCCGAGCGTGGAGGTCCCCTTCGACGGCGCGGGCTTCGGACAGGGCACGGACCGCATCTTCCAGGCCGCCTTGGAGCGGGCGAACGCAGGCGGGTGACGCAGCCGCCATGACCCCACCGGACGGCACACTTGCCTTGCGAAGTGTGCCGTCCGACTGCGTCACAGATGCGGCGCCAGCTTTGTCACGAACGCGTCGGGACGACCCTTGAGCGTGTTCCCATCAAAGTCGCCGTACAGGAAGCCGCCCAGATAAGGGCTGCCCGCTGAGTCGACCGTGAGCCCGTAGGGCTGGATGTCGGTGAACGCTCCGTTGATGATGGGCGGAGGCTGCTGCGTCACCCACTTCAAGGTGCCGTTGAAGTCGAGCTTGCCGACGAAGTTGTGGATCGTGCCGCCGCTGGTGTCATCGGGCCGAGTCACGTCAGCGACCCCTCCACCGCTCACGTAGATACCGTCCGCGCTGGCGAAGATGCCTGTCGCGGCGGAGGCCGAGCCGGACTTCAGCTCCCAGATCCACAGTTTGACGCCGGCCGGCGAGTACTTCGCGACGAAGGCGAGGGCTCGGTCCGGGTCCACAGGGGCGGGAATGCCGTCCATCCCGCCCGTGCTGCCACCTGTGAGATAGATATTTCCGCTCGCGTCGGTGGTGGTGTCCCAGGTCATCGCACTACCCGATGTCGTCCCTGCTTGCCGGGTCCACTGCTTCACCCCGTTGGTATCGAACTTGGTGACGAAGATGTCGCCGGGGCCGGTCTTCGAGTTTCCGTCCAGTGCACCCGTCGTCCAGCCCGAAATATAGACATTGCCTGAGCTGTCCGTGCTGGCCCTGCGGGCTTGGGTTCGCGCATCTGTCGCGCCGACCGTCCGAGTCCACAGACGATTGCCCGCGCTGTCGTACTTGCTCAAGAACGCGTCGTGCATGCCGATGCGCGTATTGCCGTCCAGGTTGCCCCACGTGTCGCCCGCGATGAAGGCGTTGTCCACGCCATCCACGGCCACGCCATAGGCCGCTGTCTCACCGCTCGTCGTGCCCAACAGACGGGTCCACTGGCGCACGCCGGTGTCGCTGTACTTCGTGAGGAACGCTTCATAGCTCCCCATCTGAGGGGCGCCATCCAGCGGACCATGCATGTTGCCCGCGGAGTACACTTGACCCGACGTCTGGGTCGTCGCGATGGCGTACGGCCACACCTGCGACGTGGGCGAGCCGAACTGCTTGGACCAGAGGACGGCCCCGTTCGAGTCCCGCGCGATGATGAAGCCATCGGTGGGGCCAATCGCGGCGGGCGTCCCCTCCAGCCCCACATTGGTGAAGCCTGTGAGGTAGGTGCGTCCGGCAGGTGTCCCTGCGATGCCGTAGGCCTTGGTGTCGCCGTTGGTTGCTCCAGATGTCCTCGTCCAGAGCGTCACGGGGCCCTCGCAGCTCATCAGCTCGAGCGTCCCGATGGAGATGACGACATTGCCCGTGCGGGTGTCGTTGTCATCGGTGACCTTCAGTCGGTACTTCACGTAGGCGCCCGGGGTGGCCACGTCGAACTCACGGCGCTGTGGGCTGGACCATCCCGTCTGGTTGGTGCGCGTATCCAATACGACCCAGGCCGCGCCGTTCCAGCCCTCCAGCGTCCAGTCCTTCGGGGCCCGCGTGAGGATGTCTCCATTCGAGTAGGTGATGGCGTAGCGGCGCACCGTCTTGGCGCCGTCGCCGAACTGATAGGCGAGCCACGCGGGCGTCTGCCCCTGGGCGGACAGCCAGAAGGAGTAGTTGCCGTCAAAGGCCTTCCACGCGTCATAGAGTGAGCTGAAGGTGCCCGAGGCGCTGGCGATGCCCGCGGGTGCCGTGGCGGAGGTCATCACCGGCACGAGGTTGGTGCAGGTCAATGCCTGTGATTGAGCACCGTGAGTATCCGCTTTGGAATCACGAAGGTCCTCCCCCTGGCAGCCGGCGAGCATGCCCAGCGCGAGAGCCCCGGTCAGCAGGTGCCGCTGCATGGACTTCCACTGCATCATGATGTCGCTCCCTGCGAGCGTGCGCGAGATGCGCACGCTGTCTCGGGGCCGAGCGCGAACGCCGTCACCCCGAGTCGCAACCAGAGATAGCGGCGACGGTGAACCACCTGTTGCGGGATGTGACGAAACGCTCCATGCCCGGGACGAACCCATTCCTGGCAGGGACCGGATAAACACAGACGGCACACCTCCCCCCAGAAGTGTGCCGCCCGATTCTTCGATTACTGCGGCAGCAGCTTCGTCACGAACGCGTCGGGGTTGCCCTTGAGCGTGTTCCCCTCGAAGTCGCCATACAGGAAGCCCGTCATATAGGGGCTGCCCGCGGAGTCGACCATGAGGCCATAGTTCAGGACGTCGGTGGCTACGCCGCTCTTGATCGCCGGAGCCTGCTGAACCACCGACTGCAGGACGCCGTTGAAGTCGAGCCTGGCCACGAAGGTGTGAGCCGGGCCGCCGCTGGTGTCATTGGCCAGGGCCACGTTCGCGCTCCCGCCGCCGCTCACGTAGATGCCGCTCGAGGTGGCCACGATGCCCGTCCCGAAGGAGCCCGAGCCCGACGTCAGCTCCCAGACCCAGAGCTTGACGCCCGCCGGCGAGTACTTCGCGACGAAGACACTGGGCTCGTTCACGCCGTTGGGGACGCCATCCATCCCGCCCGGGCTGTTGCCGGTGAGATAGACATTCCCGCTCGAATCGGAGGTGATGCCATAGTTGTAGGCGTTGCCCGTGGCCGTTCCCAACTGCCGGGTCCACTGCTTCACGCCACTGCCGTTGTACTTGGTGACAAAGACATCCATCGGGCCCATCGCCGTGTTGCCGTCCAGGCCACCGTTCGTCCAACCCGAGAGATAGACGTTGCCGGAGATATCGGAGACGACTCGACGACCGATGGTCCGCAGGCCCGCCTTTCCGACCGTCCGCGTCCACAAGCGATTGCCCGCGGTGTCGTACTTGCTCACGAACGCGTCGTAGACGCCGGCGAGCGTGTTTCCGTCCAGGCTGCCGGTGGTGTAGCCCCCGATGAAGGCGTTGTCCAAGCCATCCAGCGCCACGCCATAGGTCTCCACGTCACCGCTCGTCGTCCCCAAGAGCTTCGTCCACTGGCGCACGCCGGTGTCGCTGTACTTCGTGAGGAAGGACTCTCGGCCGCCCATCTCCGTGGCGCCATCCAGCGGGCCATCCACGAAGCCCGCGGCGAGCACCTGCCCCGATGTCATGGTCGCCGCGACGGCGTACGGCCACACGAGCGACGCGGTGGAGCCGAGCTGCTTGGACCAGAGGGTCGCGCCGTTCGCGTCGCGCGCGGTGAGGAAGCCATCCATGGGGCCTCCCGTCGCGGGGACGCCCTCCAGGCCGACCTTGGTGAAGCCCGTGATGTAGTTGCGGCCGGACGGAATGCCCGCGATGTCATAGGCCTGGGTGAAGCCGCCCGTGGCCCCGGAGGTCTTCGTCCAGAGGGTCGCGCTCGTCTGGCAGCTCATCAGCTCGAGCGTCCCGATGGAGATGACCACGTTGCCCGCGCGGGTGTCGTTGTCATCCGTGACGTTCAGCCGGTACTTCACGTAGTTGCCGGGCGTGGCGACGTCGAACTCGCGGCGCTGCGAGCCGGGCCAGCCCGTCTGGTTGGTGCGCGTATCCACCACCACCCAGGCCGAGCCATTCCAGCCCTCGAGGGTCCAGTCCTTCGGCGCGCGCGTGACGATGGAGCCGTTCGAGTAGGTGATGGCATAGCGGCGCACCGTCTTGGCGCCGTCGCCGAACTGATAGGCGATCCACGCCGGAGTCTGCCCCTCGGGGGACAGCCAGAAGGTGTTGGTGGCGTCGAAGGCCTTCCAGGCGTCATAGGACGCGCCGAAGATGCCGGAGGCCGTGACGGCGCCCGACGGTGCCGTGGCGGACGTCATCACCGGCACGAGGTTCGTGCACGTCAGCGCCTGAACCTGCGAGCCTGACGCGTCCGCATTGGAATCATTGAGGTCCTCCCCCTGGCAGCCGGCCAGCACGCCCAGCGCCAGGGCCCCGGTCAGCGCATGCCGCTGCATGGACTTCCACTGCATCATGGTGTCGCTCCCCGCGAGCGTGCGCGACATGCGCACGACGTCTCGGGGGCCGAGCGCGAACGCCGCGTCCCCCAAGTCGCGGTGAGGGATACCGGCGACGGGGACCCACGCGGTGCGGGATGTGACGAAACCCTCCACACCCGGGACGAACCTGTCCCCATGGGGGACCGGCGCATCCCGGGCGGGAGGTATCAGGCGCTCATCACGGCGCCTGGACGTCCGTGATGAAGTAGCTCACGGTGCCGCTGCACGCCGTGGTCGCGTAGCAGCCGACGCGAATCTCCGCATCGCCCCAGATGGTGTCGGGGACGTTGTAGACGAAGTTGGAGAGGCTGCCGCCGCACGCGTCGTCGTTGATCGCCACCTGCGCGGGCGGGGTGGCCGGATCGAACAGGCGCATGATGGTGTCACCCGTGCCGCTCGCGCCCGTCAGGCCGCAGGTGCCCACCTGCACGCGCTGGCCCGGCCGCACGTAGATCTTCGCGTTGGCGGTGTTCATCGTGCCGCCGTTGGTGTTGCTCACGTTGAACGTGAACGACGAGCCGACGGTGTACGCCAGCGTGCCGCCGCACGGGTTGTTGGCGAAGCAGCCAATGCGAACCTGGTACGTGCCCGTCGCCGGCACGACGTAGGTGATCTTCGACAAGAGGCCGCAGCCGTCATCGTTCAGGGCCACCTGCGTGCCGCTCGGGTTGAACAGGCGCATGGTCGTGTCGCCCGTGCCCGTGGCGCCATTCACGCCGCAGGTGCCCACGTTCAGCGTCTCGCCCTGGCGCAGGTAGATGGAGGTGTTGGCCGTGTTGACCGTGCCGCCGCTGGTGCCCTGCACGTTGAAGGCGAAGAGGTTGCCCCGCGTGCCCGCGAAGGGGGCCGGGCAGGCACCCGCGGCGCACGGGTAGGCCGCGTTCACGTCGTTGGCGCGGCGATACTCACCGCCGGTGACCGTGGCGAGCGACGAGAAGAGCTTGTCCTCGCAGAGCACCGCGGTGGTGCACGCCGTCGTCGTCGCGGACGGCGCGCCCTCCGAGGGCAGGAGGTTGAGGACCGACGAGCCCGTCCAGTACGCCGTGTCCATCTTCACCAGGGACGCCGTGGCCTTGGCGTAGACCTTGTACGGCCAAGAGCTCGTATTGAGGACCGGATCCCCCGAGGGGCCGCTGCAGACGCCGGTGCTCGCGTTCTCCTCGCCATCCGTGGCGACGTACATGCTGGTGGAGTTCCCCGGGTCCTGGGCCGCGAGGTAGTCAATGGAGAAGCACATGGCGTCCGCCAGGGGCGTGCCGCCCGAGCAGGTCTCGTCACCGAGGGCGTCCAGCGCAGCCTTGGCCGTGGCCTTGTCCACGTAGCCGATCGTGAGCTTGGTGACGACCGTGCCCGCGAAGCTGACCACGGCGACGCGGGTGCGGTTGCCGATGTTCGGATCGAACATGTTCTCCAACTGGAGGAGCGACTGCTTCTTCGCGTCCTTGCAGCGGCTGTTGCCCGTGGCCTTCCGGATGGCCGTCATGGAGCCGGAGCGATCGAGCAGGATGAGGCCGTAGCGCTCAGGTCCCAACGTCTTCACGTCGCCATCGGCGGAGCCCTTGGCATCAGGGGCCTGGATGAACCGGACGAGCGGACGCTCTCCCTTGGGGCTTGCGTCCGCCAGCGCGACCTCGTTCAAGGACTGGGCCTGGACGGCCACGTCGGGAACGGCGGCGGGCGCGAGCGCCTGCTCTGCCTCGGGGCCACAGGCGGACATCATCGGTACGGCGAGCACGGACAGCAGCAACCGGAGCAGGGTTCTTTTCACGTGCACTCCTCGGGACCACTGGGTGGACTGCGGTGGAGGGATCGACCGAGGCGTCTGGAATGGGAAGATTATTTCTTGAAATGCACGAATTTCTAGTTTGGTTAATTTTTGCCGTCGAGGCGCACGCTGCGCTTCCGGGCCCGGGCCACGAAGCGCCGGAGCTGGTGGCGGACCGTCTTGGCGGAGAGGCCCAGGTGCGTGGCGACCTCGGTGATGCTGTGGCCGTCCACGAAGTGGAGGATGGCCGCGGAGAGGGTTTGGGGGGATTCGCCGTGCAGCAGCAGGGCCAGGTCCTTGGCGGCCTCGGCGCGCCGCATGTCGCCGGGATGAGAGGGTTCTGACGCGGGCTGTCCATCCCGCCACCGGCCGCGCTGGCGGAGGCGATCGATGGCCAGACACGTCGCCATCTGGTGGAGGAGGGACGGGTTCGCGGGATGGGTTCGCAGGCGTCCCCATTGCTCCACCAGGGAGGCGAAGGCGTCGTGGGTGACGTCGCGCGCCTCCTCGGAGTTCCCTAGGAGGAGCAACGCCCTTCGGTACACGGACGCGCCGAAGCGGCCGTACAAGTCGGTCAAGTCCAAGCCCGGCATGGGCTGCTCCCCCTCAATTCAAGACGAGTGCCGACGGGATCGGCGTCAGGCTCGCGAAGCCAAACGGACCCCATTGAGAGTCTTCGCCCAGAATATTGTCAGACTCCCCTGACGCGAGTTTCGGGCAGTGTTGACCAGACAACACCGCGCCGCGGCGTCAGATGTTGATGCGGGAGCTGACCGTGCGGACGTCCAGACCGTGGGCGGCGAAGTCGCTGGCATGCGCGCGCAGCAGCTCCACGAACCGTGGGTGCACGTCCTCCTCCTCGTTGGCGACGAGGAAGCCGTAGCGCGTCTTGGACAGCATCCAGGAGATCCACAGCATCTCCGTGGCGTCATCCGGGGGCGGGGCCACGTCCAGGTCCGCCTCGGAGGAGAGGGCGCCGGCCTTGCCCCAGCGCAGTCCGAGGCAGGAGTAGAGGACCTCGCCCGCGTCCTCCCATTGCAGGTTGTTGGCCCAGGCGTGACGGAAGGTGGCGAAGAAGATGACGTAGCGGCACAGGTGCCGGAGCGCGTCCACTTCTCCGGGCTGGGGCGTGTCCGTGTGCGTCACCGGGCTGACGGCGCGCGGGGGCGGCTCGGCGGCCTTCGCGTCCAGGTCCATGCGCTCGCTGCGCGCGAACCAGGGCGCGGGCTTGCCGGTGACGGTGGCGCGCAGATAGCGGCAGATGAAGGCGGGCGCGGCGTGGGTGACGAGGTCGTCCGAGAAGCGGCGCACCTCGCGCCACTGGGCTTCAATCTGCTCGCCGTGCTCGGCGAAGAAGGCGTCCACGTGCTCGCCGATGAGTCGCCAGAAGAGGTGGGCGCAGTGGGCGTAGTGGTGGCCCTCGCACACGGGGGCCTTGGGCGCGAAGCCCTTCCAGTCGTAGCTGCCCAGCAAGTGGGCGAGCCGCGTCTCCACCGCGGCGGGCGTGAGCGCGCTGGCCCGGGTGATGTAACCCGAAGGCCCGATGAGGAAGCCATTGGCGGAGTGGTTGATGAGCACCACCTCGCGCAGGTGGGGGAGCAGGAGCCAGCGCAAGGGATTGAGCCGCAGGTTGCGGTGCGCGGCGATGGCGTACTGCTCGACGTTGAAGTGGCACTGGCCCAGGTGGTTGCCCAGCTCGGTGTCCAGCGTGGCGCTCACGCGCGCCATCCGCTTGGCGGCTTCCCAGCCCGCGCCGTCCTGGGGGGTGAACGTGCGTCGCGTCACCGGCGAGCCGGGCGCGGTGGCTCCGGGCTCGCGCATCCCCAGGATGATGCGGGTGGGGAGCAGCCGCCCGTCCTCCAATCGCAGACGGATGTCCACGTCCGGAAGACAATGAATGCCGTCCTGCTCATAGGCATTCCACGGGAAATACAGACGGAAGGCGCCCGTGTCGCCGGGCGACTCGGGGTCACCGTCCAGGAGGGTGGAGAACATGCCGTTGAGCAGGCGCTCTCCGAAGAAGGCATCCGTGCGCGTGGACCCGGGAGACTCGCGCTCCAGTCGGCGCGTCATGGATTCGGGGTAGTCCGCCTGGATGGCTTCGAGGCTGGGGGACTTGCCCAGGCGGCTCTGGAGCAGGTGCCGGCGCTTGACGAGTTCGATGGGCGCCACGGCCTTGACCATGGCGAGCGCGCGGCCCGGCGCATAGGCCGTGGGGGGCGTGCCTTCCTCCGTGACGAGCAGGCGGGCCAGGGGCGTGGTCGGATCGTATTCCCAGTACGGCAGCCGCAGCGTCCCGAAGTCGTACTCCAGGCCGGCGAAGTCGTCCGGGCCTCGCTCCGTCCCGATGCGCCGCCAGTGCTCCACCACGCGGCCATTCTTCGCGAACGTGTGCTGTGGCTCGAAGAGGCGCAGCTCCAGGTCCGGGAGATCGCCGGCGCCCGCGCTGGCCGGATCGTACCGGACCGCGAAGCGGCCCTCCGCGTCCGTGAACCCCTCGCCCAGGAAGTCATCCGGGGTGCCGAAGTCCCGGTCCCACAGCTCGACCTTCAGGTGATGCAAGGGAATGGGCCCCGTGGGGCCGTCATGCTCGAAGACCACGCGGCCCGTGGCGACCGCGGGCAGCGCGTCAAGTGACCCGGGGGGGCTTGCCGGGCGCACGCGGTTCGCCAGCTCCCGGCTGAGCACCTGCCGTTGCTCGAGCGGCAGGCGCGCATACCACCGGGCCAGCTCATCTGCCTCCAGCAGGGGTTCCTCGGCGTCGTGGCCTTTCGTCAGGCCCATCCAGGTCAGCACGCGGCGCAACATGGCGGAACCGTACCACCGCAGCGTTCCTTCTCTGACGTTCCTTGAGGTTCCCATCTACCCATGCATGGGGTCATTTCTTGAATTTTGGAAAAGCCTGCGAGCCCTACTTTGACGTGGAGTTCAATGCCTGACGTCACTACAACGGCCGCGCTTTTCCGCAAGAGGTGGCCATGGCCAAGCCGCGATCGAAGCAACCCTTTGAACTTCCGGACTTCTACGTCCCCTGGCCCGCGCGACTGAACCCGCATCTGGAAGCGGCCCGGGTGCACTCCAAGGCCTGGGCGCACGCGCTGGGCATCATCGGGGCGCCCGCGGATGGGAGCGCTCCGGTCATCTGGAGCGAGGCGAAGTTCGATGCCATGGACTACGCCTTGCTGTGCGCCTACACGCATCCCGAGGCGCCCAGTCTGGAGTTGGACCTCATCACGGACTGGTACGTCTGGGTCTTCTACTTCGACGACCACTTCCTGGAGGTCTACAAGAAGACGCAGGACCAAGCGGGGGCGAAGGCGTATCTGGATCGCCTGCCCTTGTTCATGCCGGTGGACCTGTCGGTGGCGTCACCGCCGCCGAGCAACCCCGTGGAGCGAGGGCTCGCGGACCTGTGGGCCCGCACGGTGCCCAGCCGCTCGGTGGAGTGGCGACGCCGCTTCTTCGAGAGCACGCAGAGCCTGCTGGACGAGTCCACCTGGGAGCTGGCCAACATCAGCGAGCGCCGGGTCTCGAACCCCATCGAGTACATCGAGATGCGCCGCAAGGTGGGCGGTGCGCCGTGGTCCGCGGACCTGGTGGAGCACGCGGTGGCCGCGGAGGTGCCGGATCGCATCGCGGCCAGCCGTCCCATGCGCGTCCTCAAGGACACGTTCTCGGATGCGGTGCACCTGCGCAACGACCTGTTCTCCTACGAGCGGGAGATCATGGAGGAGGGCGAGCTGGCCAACTGCGTCCTCGTGGTGGAGCGCTTCCTGGGCACGGAGACGCAGCGCTCGGCGAACCTCGTCAATGAGATTCTGACGTCGCGGCTCCAGCAGTTCGAGAACACGGTGGTGACGGAGCTGCCGTCGCTGTTCGCCGAGCATGCCATCACGCCGGTGGAGCAGGCCCAGGTCCTCACCTATGTCCGAGGGCTCCAGGACTGGCAGTCGGGCGGACACGAGTGGCACCTGCGCTCCAGCCGCTACATGAACAAGGGCGCGGTCCAGAAGGAGGAGGCGCTGCCCCTGGGGCTCTCGGGGCTGGGGCTCTCCGCGGCGCGGCTTCCTCGGACGCCCGGCGCGTTGGGGCTCAGCCGCATCAAGGCCTTCACCCACGCGCCCTACCTGCCCGTGGGCCCGGTGACGCTCCCGAAGTTCCACATGCCGTACACCACGTCCGCCAGTCCGCACCTGGACGCCGCGCGCCGGCACTCCAAGGAATGGGCGCGCAGCATGGGGATGCTGGACGCGCTGCCCGGTGTCCCCGGCGCTGTCATCTGGGACGATCACATCTTCGACGTGGCGGACGTGGCCCTGTGCGGCGCGCTCATCCACCCGGATGCCACGCCCACCGAGCTGAACCTCACCGCGGGCTGGCTGGTGTGGGGCACCTACGCGGATGACTACTTCCCCGCGCTCTATGGCCACTCCAAGGACATGGCCGGCGCGAAGGTGTTCAACGCCCGGCTGACGGCGTTCATGCCGGATGATCCGACGGCGCAGGGCGCGGTGGCCACCAACCCCGTGGAGCGCGGGCTGGCGGACCTGTGGGCCCGCACGGTGGCCACGCTGACGCCAAACTCGCGCCGCCTGTTCCGCAAGGCCATCCAGGACATGACGGAGAGCTGGCTCTGGGAGCTGGCCAATCAGATCCAGAACCGCATCCCGGACCCGGTCGACTACGTGGAGATGCGGCGCAGGACGTTCGGCTCGGACCTGACCATGAGCCTGTCCCGGCTGTCGCAGGGGGATGCCATCCCCATGGAGATCTTCCACACGCGCCCCATCCGCGCGCTGGAGAACTCAGCGGCCGACTACGCCTGCCTCACGAACGACGTCTTCTCGTACCAGAAGGAGATCGAGTTCGAGGGGGAGCTGAACAACGGCGTCCTCGTGGTCCAGCGCTTCCTGGACGTGGACAAGGCGAAGGCCGTGGCGGTCGTCAATGACTTGATGACCGCGCGGATGAAGCAGTTCGAGCACATCGTCGCGACGGAGCTGTCGCAGCTCGTGCGCAACTTCAACCTGAACGCCGAAGCTCGGGACAAGCTGCAGCGGTACGTCACCAAGCTCCAGACGTGGATGGCGGGCGTGCTGAAGTGGCACCAGACCGTGGACCGCTACAAGGAGTTCGAGCTGCGCGCCTCGCGTGGGCGCGCGCTCCGGTACGTGGGCCCCACGGGGCTGGGCACCTCGGCCGCGCGCATCGCCTCGCTGTTCGGTGGGGGCCGCGCCGGTCCCCGCCTCCCTTGATTTCTCCCGCATCCCTCAACCCTTTCCCTCAGTGACATCAGGTGAGTCATGGCCAATTCGATGAAGCCGGGCAGTGAGCAGGAGCATTCGCAGCTGAGCCTCGGGACCGCGGCGGCGCGCCAGCTCGCGACGACGACCAAGTCCGTTCCGCAGATGCAGGGCATCTCGTCCCGGTGGCTCTTGAAGCTGCTGCCGTGGGTGCAGGTGTCCGGCGGCGTGTACCGCGTCAACCGCCGCCTCTCCTACGCCGTGGGCGATGGCCGCGTGACGTTCACGACCACCGGCGCCAAGGTGCAGGTGATTCCCCAGGAGCTGTGTGAGCTGCCGCTCCTGCGTGGCTACGACGACGTGGAGGTGCTCACCGCGCTCGCCAACCGCTTCGTGCAGAAGGAGTTCAAGGCGGGCGACGTCATCACCGAGAAGGGCAAGGAGGCGGACTCCATCTGCCTCATCGCGCACGGCAAGGTGAACAAGCTGGGCGCGGGCAAGTACGGCGACCTGACGGTGCTCGGCGTGCTCGCGGACGGCGACCACTACAGCTACCAGGCGCTGCTGGAGTCCCAGGACTACTGGCAGTTCACGGCCAAGGCCGTCACGCCGTGCACGGTGCTCATCCTGGAGCAGTCCGCGTTCGAGGCGGTGGTGGCCCAGTCGCCCTCGCTGAAGAAGCACATCGACGAGTTCAAGGCGCGCGCGAAGAAGAAGCAGGACACCTCGGGTCAGGCCGCCATCGAGCTGGCCGCGGGCCACTCGGGTGAGCCGGTGCTGCCGGGCACGTACGTGGACTACGAGACGTCGCCGCGCGAGTACGAGCTGAGCGTGGCGCAGACGGTGCTCCAGATCCACTCGCGCGTGGCGGACCTCTTCAACGAGCCGATGAACCAGACGGAGCAGCAGCTGCGTCTGACGGTCGAGGCGTTGAAGGAGCGCAAGGAGCACGAGCTCATCAACAACCGCGACTTCGGCCTGCTGCACAACGCGGACCTGAGCCAGCGCATCCACACGCGCTCGGGCCCGCCCACGCCGGACGACATGGACGAGCTGCTGGCCACCGTGTGGAAGGAGCCGTCCTTCTTCCTCGCCCACCCGCGCGCCATCGCCGCGTTCGGCCAGGAGTGCAACCGCCGGGGCATCTACCCCACCAGCACGGAGATGAACGGCAACATGGTTCCCTCGTGGCGCGGCGTGCCCATCTTCCCGTGCAACAAGATTCCCATCTCCGACTCGCGCACCAGCTCCATCCTGCTCATGCGCGCCGGAGAGAAGAACCAGGGCGTCGTCGGCCTGCACCAGGCGGGCATCCCGGATGAGATCGAGCCCAGCCTCAACGTGCGCTTCATGGGCATCAACGAGAAGGCCATCATCTCGTACCTCGTCAGCAGCTACTTCTCCGCGGCGGTGCTCATCCCGGACGCGCTCGGCATCCTCGAGAGCGTCGAGATTGGCCGCAACCAGGACTGATCCATGGCCCACTCCGAAGAAGAGTCCCAGCTGAGTCTGGGGACCGCGGGCGCGCGCCAGCTCGCGACGACGACGAAGTCCGCGCCGCAGATGCAGGGCATCTCGCCCCGCTGGCTGCTGCGCATGCTGCCGTGGGTGCAGGTGTCCGGTGGCGTGTACCGCGTCAACCGGCGCCTGACGTACACCGCGGGCGATGACCGCCTCGTGTTCAGCAACATCGGCGCGAAGGTGGAGGTCGCTCCCCAGGAGCTGGCCAAGCTGCCGCTGTTGCGCGGCTTCGACGGGGACCCCGGGGTCCTCACCGCGCTCGCCGGGCGCTTCGTCCAGCGCGAGGTCCGGGCTGGAGAGGCCATCGTCGAGGCGGGCCAGTCCGCCGAGCACGTGGTCCTCCTGGCGCACGGCAAGGCGCGCAAGGTGGGGCAGGGCAAGTACGGCGATGAAGTCACGCTGGACACGCTCGGCGACGGCGACCACTTCGGCGACGCGGCCGTGGTGGAGTCGAACGACAAGTGGCCCTTCACGGTTCGCGCGACCACCGCGTGCACGGTGCTGGCGCTGCCGCAGCAGGTCTTCGAGTCGCTCATCTCCCAGTCTCCGGCGCTGCGCGCGCACATCGAGCAGTTCAAGGCGCGGCTGAAGAAGCCCCAGGACAAGATGGGGCAGGCCGCCATCCCGATGGCCGCGGGGCACGCCGGTGAGCCGTCGCTGCACGGCGGCTTCGTGGACTACGAGCTGAAGCCCCGCGAGTACGAGCTGAGCGTGGCGCAGACCGTGCTCCGGGTGCACACGCGCGTGGCGGACCTCTTCAATGGTCCGATGAACCAGACGCAAGAGCAGCTGCGCCTGACGATTGAAGCCCTGCGCGAGCGGCAGGAGTACGAGCTCGTCAACAACCGCGACTTCGGCCTGCTGCACAACGCGGACCTGAAGCAGCGGCTCCACACGCGCTCGGGCCCGCCCACGCCGGACGACTTCGACGAGCTGCTCTGCCGGCGCAGGAAGTCGCGCTTCTTCCTGGCCCACCCGCGCGCCATCGCCGCGTTCGGCCGCGAGTGCACCCGACGGGGC